>NZ_CAWPAV010000089.1:0-95209 GCF_963885725.1 Proteus sp. G4380 | reverse complement strand
TAGTGATGATTGAGTTTAAACGAAAAGAGTCCAACTTTTGCGGGTCGTTCATCAGGGGGGGGAGCAGATGCCGAATAGTGAAGAAAGAAAATCAACCTCATACTATTGGATCTACGGTATAATGGTGAAGTTTGTCAGTGAAACGTATGATCTAATAAGGCTGTTTATGATAGATAAAAAAAAACTACATATTGCTGCAGGTGTGATTTGTGATAAGCAAAATAATGTATTTATTACCCAACGCCCTTTGACATCTCATATGGGAGGATATTGGGAGTTTCCTGGTGGAAAACTAGAAGATAAAGAGACGCCAGAGCAGGCATTATACCGTGAGTTGCAAGAAGAAATAGGTATTAATGTGACACAATGCCAGTTGCTTGAAACGGTAGAGCATGATTTTATTGATAGGCATATTACATTATCATTCTTTTTAGTCACAGAGTGGGAAAATAAACCTTACGGTAAAGAGGGGCAACTTTCCCGCTGGATACCTATTATGTCCTTAAATGCCGAAGATTTTCCACCAGCTAATCGCTCTATTGTTGCCTTATTGCAAAAATAATCAATACAGCCACTTCATGATTGTTGTGGCTGTATGAGTATGCTGTGGGCGTTTAATTAAACGGCTTAGGATCTTGCTCTGGCATTTCACTCCATTCATCGCTGTCATTGCTTTCGCTTTGACTTGGAATTCGCTTCTCTTCAGCCGCCCATTCGCCTAAATCGATTAACTGGCAACGCTTACAACAAAAAGGACGATAAGGGCTACTTTCATCCCATATTACCTCGGTTCGGCATGTTGGGCATTTCACTATTAATTTTTCGCTCATTATCTCTCCTGAATTTAATTGAGATGATTTCTGTTGTTGATATTAAGCTATATTAACAACATGAAATCTCAAAAGGTAGTTCAGAAGGGATTGTGCCATGCTCACTGTCAAGAGGCAAAAAGCGAATAGCATAACGGTTTTTGTGTCCTGAGACTTGAGGGTAAATTTGCTGGCTGGCAAGTAGTTTGATCCGTAATAATTCACCTTCTTCCGTACTGTCTTGATAAAAACCATTATGGCTTAATACCGGTTTAAATGTATCTGATTGACGAATAAGTGTTAATAGGGCATTTAATGCATTTTGTAGAGGATATAACCCTTCCTGCCAACAAGTTAACTTTTCAGTACGCACCGTTTGAGGAAGATTTAACCACAAATGCAAAGTAGGGACATCAAAGCTACAACATCCTCCCGGAATGCTGAGGCGTTGTTTTACTAAGCTGATGATTTTATCTTGTTTTAAATGTTGTCCAATACGTGGTGCTTTACTTAATGCGCAAGCACTTTCTGATAACTCATTAATAATATGACTGACAATCTCTTTATCGACATTAGGAAAGGATAACCACTGTTGCAGTTTTTTTTGTCTTTTTTCTAACTCTTTAAGTAGCTCTGCGCGGATCTCCCCGCGATCTAAAACTTCAATAAATTCTGAAACGGCACGAAAAAAAGATAATGCAGAAGATAATGAATTAATAGATTGAAAACTATTTAATTGAATTAATGAGTTTTCAATTCTAAGCCATGAACGCATTTTCTCATTAAGCGGGTGTTCAAAAATAATTGTTGAGGTTTCTTCACTCATGGCTATTGTCCTGTATTGCTTTTTTGAGCTAATTCTAAGTAATGCTGATGAAGTTGTTTTATTTGTTCATCTTGATTTAAGCTATTATCGTGATTTTCAATAATATCATCAGCAACGGCTAATCGTTGTTCTCTTTTAGCTTGGGCTTGTAAAATTTTGAGTACATGATCTCGGCTTACACCATCACGTTGCATAGTTCTGGTAATTTGTTCTTCTTCAGTCACATCAACCACAAGAATACGATCGGCTAAATGTGTTAGTTTATTTTCAACTAATAAAGGAACAACCCAAATAAAATAAGGGGCGCGAATTTGTTGAATTTGTTTTTGCGTCTCTTGTTGTATAAGTGGATGGAGTAACTGGTTTACCCACGCTTTTTCTTGTTGATTTTGAAAAATAATATGACGTAATTGCGCTCTATTTAACTTGCCATCAGGCAATAAAATAGTGTCACCGAAGTGTTGCTGTAAGGCTTTTAATCCTGGCGAATCAGGCTCTACCACTAATCGTGCAATGACATCCGCATCCACAAGAGGGACGCCGAGTGAGGCAAAACCATTAGCGATGGTCGTTTTACCACTACCAATACCACCTGTAAGAGCAACTGTATAAGTCATTGCGTTCGTCTATTTTTAATTAATCAAAATTTACTGTTGATTGCGATATTCTAAAGCTTAAACTGATTTTTATCACAAGATAATAACCGCAATATTTGGGTTTTATTCAGTTATTATGATAAGCGATTTTCTGCTACCCTGACAGCCTAGCTTACAGTAAGTGGCTAAATCTTCGCTTAATCGGCTATTAATATATCAAAATGTAATGATGATGCATTGTATCACTGATGTTTTGATTATTAGACGCATTGTTAATGACTTTAGGATATTGCTAGCATCAATGTATGGTATCACCTAGTTGTAACACCGGAAGATACATCGCAATAATAAGCGTGCCAGTAATCAATGCGATCAGTGTCATTAAAATAGGCTCAAGCCATGTTTTTACACTATCAAGACGTTCTTCTAATTGATGATAAAACCAGTGGGTAAGTTGCTGGCAAAAAAACTGTAGTTGTCCAGAATTTTCTGCTGAAGAGATCAATTGATAACAGATTGGCGGGAATAGAGGATTATGTCGCATAAATGAGCTAAGTGATTTGCCTTGAGTAATATGCGCTATCATATCAGTGAGTGCTCGTTGATACAGTGAATGCGTTAATTGCTCTGTAATAATTTTTAACCCCTGTAATAGTGGTAATCCAGCTTGTTGTGTAATCGTCATTATCTGAAAAATAATATGTAGCTGGTGATATCTTAATAAGACCCCCAAGTAAGGAAGATTAAGCCAACATCGTTGTTCAATGTCGCGAAATTTAGCACTATGGTGTTTAATAGTGTAATAGCTATAAGAAATTATTAATATAAACAGCAGGATAATTAAACTATATTGAGAAAACCATTGAGAACATCTAATTAAGGTTAATGTTAGCATCGGTAGCTCAGTATTAAATGCACTGTATAAAGATTGATATTCAGGTAAAACATAGATCAACATAGATATTGTAATAACGATTAATGTTAATAATAAGAATAGAGGATACTGAAAAGCTTTTATTATTTTTTTTATTAAATCCCGCTGGTTTTTTAATTGTGTTGTTTGTAATAAGAGAACTTCATCAAGCTTACCACTCTCTTCACCAATATAAATAAAATGGGTTAAATTAGCAGGAAAATAGAGTGGATAACGACTTAACTGTTTAGATAGTGCGCCTCCTTGATTTAGGTGAAAAATAATATCATTTAAAACACATTGCCAATGTAAATAACGACATTCTTCTTTAAGCAGTGTTAATGCGGGCAAAAGTGCTAAGCCTGAATGAAGTAATAACGCTAACTGTTCAAGAAGTTGAATGCGGTATTGTTTATCACTATTTTGAAAGATTATTACCCTATATAGGCGAATTTTTACTGGTAATTTTTGTTGTTGAATAAGTTGATCAATAACTTCATGTTTAGATTGAGCGACAACGTTGCCACTTAGCCATTTTCCTTGATAAGTTAATGCATTATAGCGATAGATAAAATGTAATTTCATTCAATATCTCCGACTACTTGATAAACTTCATCTAAAGACGTGATCCCCTTCTTTATCAGTTCAATACCTGAGTTAAATAGTGCGTAAGGTGAGGGAAGTGATTGCTTGGCAAGTTCAAAACAATCATAAATAGCTGTTCTGCCTTTGTAGCCGGAATAACAAAATTGACAACCTGTTGCTTGCCAATTGGGTAATATAATTTGTTGATTATTAATAATGAAATTTTTCTGTTCAGGTGATGGGTATTTACAGTTGCTACATAAGCAACGAACTAAACGTTGAGAAATAATTAATTTTACACAAGAGTCGATTAAATCTTTTGCGATGCCTAAATTAGCCAAACGGGCGAGTGTTGTTTGGGTAGAGTTAGTATGCAGTGTTGATAAAACTAGGTGGCCTGTTTGTGCCGCTTTTATTGCTATTTCTGCTGTTTGTTGATCACGTATTTCACCTATCATAATAACATCGGGATCTTGGCGTAATAGTGCCCGTAATATTGTTGCAAAAGTAATACCAGCTTTTTCTGTTATTTGTGTTTGATTAATGCCATGGAGAGGTAACTCAATAGGATCTTCAATACTATTAATATTACGATTATCTTTATTTAAATATTGTAAACAACTATAGAGTGTTAAAGTTTTACCACTCCCTGTGGGGCCGGTGACTAAAATCATTCCCTGAGGTTGAGTAAGATATTTTTTTAATAGTGTTAGGTGAATTGTTTGAAAACCTAACTGTGCTAATTGTGGCTGTTGCAGATTATTCATGAGCCGTAAAACTATTTTTTCTCCATATAAAGTAGGAAGTGTCGCAACACGTATTGAATAATTGTTTTTCTGGTAAGACCAATTAAATTGACCATCTTGTGGTAGGCGTTTTTCGGCAATATTAATATTCGCGAGGATTTTTAAACGTGTCAGGATCTCGTTAGCTAATTGATTGTCAGGGGGAGAAAACAACACTAGATGATTATCAATTCTCGCGCGAATTCTCAGGCTATTTTGTTGTGGCTCTAAATGAAGATCAGAAACACGTTGAGCAAGGCTGTGACGTAACAATTGCTCAATAAACTCTGTTGCTGTATGGATAGTATTATTCATGAAAGCTCTTTTTTACGATAAATGATTTATGGATGGTAAGGGCTAGAAACAGAGCCTATTGGCTTTTCCACCTTGGTTGAGGTTGTCGTTAGATTGGTTTAATGAGATTTAAAAACCTTATGGCATAGCTTTTGTAACGCGGTGTTAGTTGATGTGCAGTTAATTTGCCAATGGGGAAGTGTCTCTTTACTGTTTGTTGCAGGAGTCATTACGATGGTTAGCCCTTCTAGTTGAGCCTTACCTTTTGCACTAATAACGCCATTGGCAACATGAATATCAGTAAGGTATCGACTACGAAATTGTTGAGGCATAAAACTGGCATCAGCATGGCATTGGTTATATTGATGTTCATAGTGACAAAGTTCCACTGCAGAACGATAAGGCGACAGGGTTTGTAATACATCAGTTAAGGCGGCCTTTTGGATATAACCATGATAAGCAGGGATCGCCACTGAGCTTAAAATTGAGATAATGGCAATCATAATCATCAATTCCATTAGCGTGAATCCATTCTCTGTTGAGTGATAATTTAATGTATTCATTTTTCTCTCCTTGATAAATAACCTGTTGAAGTATGAGAAAAAAGCGTTTTATTGGCGAATAGAGAAGCTAAGAATTGAGTAAAATATCGAAAAGAAAAAGGCGTGATACAAAATTAACCACTATTATTGAGAGCAAGTTCGCATTAATTGGCGGATATTATTAATAAAAATAGCTAATATGATTTTAAATGTAGAAAAAAGAGGGGTGTTGTGGAGATTAAGCAAGGCTGGCTAACGGGAGTAAAGCACGTTCCATCGCCAAATTATGACAATAGACCTGAAGGTGAAATCCCTTCATTGTTGATTATCCACAATATCAGTCTTCCTCCTGGGCAATTTGGTGGACCTTATATTGATCAACTGTTTACCAATACGCTTGCTGTTGATGATCATCCTTTTTTTAATGAGATTGCACATCTGCGTGTTTCTGCGCACTGTTTAATTCGCCGTGATGGTGAAATTGTGCAATATGTGCCTTTTACGGCACGAGCGTGGCATGCTGGGGTTTCCTTCTATAAAGGGCGAGAGAAATGCAATGATTTCTCGATTGGTATTGAGCTAGAAGGAACCGATGAGTGTGACTTTACGCCGCAGCAATATCAGCAATTATCGACACTCACTCAGCAACTTATTGAACACTATCCGGGCATTAAAGAAAATATTACCGGACATAGTGATGTCGCACCTGGTCGGAAAACAGATCCGGGACCTCATTTTAATTGGTCATATTACCGAGCACTATTAGCAAAATAACACAACAAAATGCATTAATAATTGATATTTTTGCATTGACAATCAATATATGAATGCTGTCACGCTTCAGTGTGACTGTTTATGTGTTTAATCAATGTTAAAAAATAGTGTTTTTAATCTTTTCTAATAATGCGATCTAGTTATCAAATTTGATGAATTTATCAAATAATTTGTTAAAATTTGCAGGTTTTTATGATTTCGCTCAACAACTGTATGGACAGTTAGTAAATACTTTGTTACTTTATTATCCATTACATTAAATTGGTATTACCAATTGACATTTCAATAACCAAGGTAATAGTTATCCAATAATGGCTTCTAGCAATATGGCTTACACAAAGATCCGCCAACCAAAGCTTTCTGATGTGATAGAACAACAACTTGAGCATCTTATTTTAGAAGGCACCCTACGTCCGGGAGAAAAACTCCTGCCTGAACGTGAGCTGGCAAAGCAATTTGATGTATCGCGTCCTTCATTGCGTGAAGCAATCCAAAAATTGGAAGCAAAAGGTTTTTTATTACGCCGCCAAGGTGGTGGAACCTTTGTGCAAGATAACCTTTGGCAAAGCTTTAGCGATCCTCTCGCTCAACTCCTCAGTGGGCATCCAGAATCTCAATTTGATCTGTTAGAAACACGCCATGCCCTTGAAGGTATTGCGGCTTATTATGCTGCATTACGCGGTACTGATGATGATCTTAAGCGTATTAAAGCCAGTCATGCTCGCATTATTGATGCTCATGATAAAGGGGATATCGCGGCGGAGTCGGATGCGGTATTGCAATACCAATTAATCGTTACGGAAGCTGCTCATAATGTCGTTTTGCTACACTTATTAAGGTGTATGGTGCCAATGCTTGAGCAGAATATCCGACAAAATTTTGAGTTTCTTTATACACGTAAAGAGATGTTAACTGCTGTAAGTGAGCATCGCACACAGATTTATCAGGCGATTATTAATAGAGAGCCAGAAGCAGCCCGTGAAGCTTCACACCGCCATCTGGCCTTTATTGAAGATGTTTTGTTGGATATGAGTCGTGAACATACTCGTCGTGAGCGTTCTTTACGCCGGCTCCAACAACATCCTGATTTATTTTAGTAGCACAGATCCTGACCGCTGAGTCTGTACTACCTATCTCCCTGCAATATTCAGGGGTAGCGGTAATAACAGCAGGGCCTATCTTCCCGTCATATCCCCGTGGTATCACGGGAAGATAGGCTCCTATAACCATTAGAAACAGATAACAGATAAGGAATACACCATGTCAGATATGCTGAAAAATGACGTGGATCCGATCGAAACTCGCGATTGGTTACAAGCGATCGACTCGGTCATCCGTGAAGAAGGTGTTGAGCGTGCACAGTTCCTGATTGATCAGGTATTAAAACAAGCCCGTAATGGCGGTCTTGATATTGCTTTAGGTGGCTCTGTACACAGTGATTATATCAATACTATTCCTGTTGAAGATGAACCCGCTTACCCTGGCAATCTGGAATTGGAACGTCGTATCCGTTCTGCTATTCGCTGGAACGCAGTAATGATGGTTCTGCGCGCGTCCAAAAAAGATTTGGAACTCGGCGGGCACATGGCGTCATACCAGTCTTCTGCAACTTTATATGAAGTTTGCTTTAACCACTTCTTCCGTGCTCATAATGACAATGATGGCGGTGACTTAGTTTACTTCCAAGGTCATATCTCTCCGGGGATCTACGCACGTGCATTCTTAGAAGGGCGTCTGACTGAAGAGCAATTAAATAACTTCCGTCAAGAAATTGGTGGTAAAGGTTTATCCTCTTATCCACACCCTAAATTAATGCCTGAATTCTGGCAGTTCCCAACCGTTTCAATGGGCTTGGGGCCACTATCTGCGATTTATCAAGCAAAATTCTTGAAATATTTAGATCACCGTGGCTTAAAAGATACCACTAAGCAACGTGTTTATGCGTTCTTAGGTGATGGTGAAATGGACGAGCCAGAATCTAAAGGTGCTATCACTATCGCTGTACGCGAAAAATTAGATAACCTGTGCTTCGTGGTTAACTGTAACTTACAGCGTCTTGATGGCCCAGTTACAGGTAACGGCAAAATTGTTAACGAATTAGAAGGTATCTTCGCCGGTGCTGGCTGGAATGTGATCAAAGTGATGTGGGGCGACCGTTGGGATGCACTACTACGTAAAGACACTTCCGGTAAACTGATCCAGTTAATGAATGAAACACTGGATGGTGACTACCAGACTTTCAAATCTCGCGACGGTGCTTATGTTCGTGAGCATTTCTTCAATCGTTACCCAGAAACTGCCGCATTAGTTAAAGATATGACTGATGACGAAATTTGGGCGTTAAACCGTGGTGGTCACGATCCGAAGAAAGTTTTTGCGGCATTCCAAAAAGCCAAAGAAACCAAAGATAAACCAACCGTTATTTTAGCTCAGACCATCAAAGGTTATGGTATGGGTGAAACGGCAGAAGGTAAAAACATCGCTCACCAAGTGAAAAAAATGAACATGGACGGTGTGAAACATTTCCGTGATCGTTTCAATATCCCTGTTAGCGATGAGAAAGTAGCAGAACTGCCTTATATCACTTTTGATAAAGATTCAGAAGAGTACAAATATCTGCATGCTCGCCGTCAGGAACTAGAAGGTTACTTACCTGCTCGTCGTACTCGTTTTGATGAAAAATTAGAAATTCCTACACTGGAAGATTTCAGCCAGTTATTAGAAGAACAATCTAAAGAGATTTCTACTACTATCGCATTCGTTCGTGCGTTGAACGTAATGTTGAAAAACAAATCTATTAAAGATCGTTTAGTCCCTATTATTGCTGATGAAGCACGTACTTTCGGTATGGAAGGTCTGTTCCGTCAAATCGGTATCTACAGCCCGAATGGCCAGCAATATACGCCTCAAGATCGTGAGCAAGTTGCTTACTATAAAGAAGACGTTAAAGGTCAGATCCTGCAAGAAGGTATTAACGAACTGGGTGCGGGTGCATCTTGGTTAGCGGCTGCAACATCTTACAGCACTAACAACTTGCCAATGATCCCATTCTATATCTACTACTCAATGTTTGGTTTCCAACGTATTGGTGACCTATGTTGGGCTGCGGGTGACCAACAAGCACGCGGTTTCTTAATTGGTGGTACTTCAGGTCGTACAACGCTAAACGGTGAAGGTTTACAACACGAAGATGGTCATAGCCATATTCAATCACTGACTATTCCTAACTGTATCTCTTACGATCCGGCCTTCGCGTATGAAGTTGCTGTCATTATGCAAGATGGTTTAGAGCGTATGTATGGTGATAAACAAGAAAACGTTTATTACTACATCACAACGTTAAACGAAAACTATCATATGCCAGCAATGCCAGCTGGAGCAGAAGAGGGTATCCGTAAAGGTATCTATAAACTGGAATCTCTGGAAGGCGCGAAAGGTAAAGTTCAGTTACTGGGTTCTGGCTCTATTTTACGTCACGTACGTGAAGCAGCACAAATTCTGTCAACTGAATATGGTATTGGTTCCGATGTGTACAGTGTAACATCATTCACTGAATTGGCTCGTGATGGTCAAGATTGTGAACGTTGGAACATGCTACATCCATCAGAAGAGCCTCGTGTACCATACATTGCTCAAATCATGAATGATGCACCCGCTGTTGCTTCAACAGACTATATGAAACTGTTTGCAGAACAAGTTCGCACTTATGTGCCAGCTGACGACTATCGTGTCTTAGGTACAGATGGTTTCGGTCGTTCAGATAGCCGTGAAAATCTGCGTCACCACTTTGAAGTTGATACTTCTTATGTGATTGTTGCTGCATTAGGCGAATTAGCTAAACGTGGTGAGATTGATGTGAAGGTTGTTGAAGAAGCAATCAAAAAATACAACATCAACCCTGAAAAAGTAAACCCACGTCTGGCGTAAGAGGTAAAGTGAATGTCTATTGAAATTAAAGTCCCTGATATCGGTGCAGATGAAGTTGAAGTCACCGAAGTGATGGTGAAAGTCGGTGATCGTATTGAGGAAGAACAATCCTTGATCACCGTAGAAGGCGATAAAGCGTCTATGGAAGTGCCATCACCACAAGCGGGTATTGTTAAAGAGATCAAAATTGCCGTGGGCGACAAAGTCGAAACTGGCTCTCTTATCATGATCTTTGATACTGAAGAGGGTGCTCAGGCACCCGCTCAAGAAGCCGCTCCTGCGCCTTCTGCTGCCGCACCTGCTGCGAGCGAACTGAAAGAAGTTCATGTACCAGATATCGGTGGTGATGAAGTTGAAGTCACCGAGGTGATGGTCAATGTAGGTGATACCATTTCAGAAGAGCAATCTCTGATCACGGTTGAAGGTGACAAGGCTTCAATGGAAGTCCCAGCACCTTTTGCTGGCGTAGTAAAAGAGATCAAAATTGCTGTCGGTGATAAAGTGAGCACAGGCTCTCTTATCATGGTATTTGAAGTAGCTGGTAGCGCGCCAGCACCTTCTGCATCAGCTCCGGCTCCTGCAGCATCAGCACCAGCAGCCTCTGCAATTAAAGATGTTAATGTACCAGATATCGGTGGTGATGAAGTTGAAGTCACCGAAGTGATGGTGAAAGTGGGTGATACTATTGCTGAAGAGCAATCTCTGATCACGGTTGAAGGTGATAAAGCTTCTATGGAAGTTCCAGCACCTTTTGCCGGTGTAGTAAAAGAGATCAAAATTGCTGTCGGTGATAAAGTGAAAACAGGCTCACTGATCATGACCTTTGAAGTTGCCGGTGCCGCACCAGCAGCACAAGCGCCAGCAGCGCCTGCAGCATCTACATCAGCAGCACCTTCTGCTCCAGCAAAAGCGCCTGCTTCTGCACCAGCAGCAAAAGAAGAATTTGTTGAAAACGAAGCTTATGTCCATGCAACACCTGTTATCCGCCGTTTAGCACGTGAATTCGGTGTGAACTTAGCGAAAGTTAAAGGAACCGGTCGTAAAGGACGTATCTTACGTGAAGACGTTCAGTCTTATGTGAAAGAGTTAATTAAACGTGCTGAATCTGCACCTGCTAATGCTGGTGGTGGATTACCAGGTATGTTGCCTTGGCCGAAAGTTGACTTCAGTAAATTTGGTGAAATTGAAGAAGTTGAACTAAGCCGTATCCAGAAAATCTCTGGCGCTAACTTAAGCCGTAACTGGGTAATGATCCCTCATGTTAATCTGTTTGATGAAGCAGATATCACTGAGGTTGAAGAATTCCGTAAACAGCAAAATAAAGAAGCTGAGAAGAAAAAACTGGATGTTAAGATCACGCCATTAGTCTTTGTGATGAAAGCAGCGGCTAAAGCACTGGCTGATATGCCTCGCTTTAACAGCTCAATTTCAGAAGATGGACAGAAACTGATCCTGAAAAAATACATCAATATCGGTATCGCCGTAGATACACCTAACGGTTTAGTTGTACCTGTGTTTAAAGATGTAAACAAAAAAGGCATCTTAGAACTCTCTTATGAATTAGCAGAAGTTTCTAAGAAAGCTCGTGCAGGTAAACTGACTGCATCTGATATGCAAGGCGGATGCTTCACTATTTCTAGCCTTGGTGGTATCGGTACTACCGGTTTTGCACCAATCGTTAATGCGCCAGAAGTTGCGATTATGGGACTGTCTCGTTCTTCGATGAAACCAGTCTGGAACGGTAAAGAGTTCGTACCACGCTTAATGTTACCAATGTCATTATCTTTCGATCACCGTGTGATTGATGGTGCTGACGGTGCTCGATTCATCACTCTGATTAATCAGTACATGAGCGATTTACGTCGTTTGGTAATGTAATCATCTAAACCGGTGCTAAGCGCCGGTTTCTCTGATTGCCGTGACAGATTTTGCAGTCATACATTCTAGGTTGTGAGATCTGTCATGTTAGAGCGCTTTTCAGTTTATTAACATTTCTGTAAACTGCATGCGGTATGTAAGTCTCGGTGTTAAATATGGATTATCGTCTGACTCGCCGGACAAATAAATAATGAGGTCACGATGAGTACTGAAATTAAAGCACAGGTAGTGGTTCTCGGTGCAGGCCCTGCGGGTTATTCCGCGGCGTTCCGTTGCGCTGACTTAGGTTTAGATACAGTTTTAGTTGAACGTCACTCTACATTAGGTGGTGTTTGTCTGAACGTGGGGTGTATCCCTTCTAAAGCGTTACTCCACGTTGCTAAAGTAATCGAAGAAGCGAAAGCATTATCTGAACACGGTGTCGTTTTTGATGCACCGAAAACAGATATCGACAAAATTCGCATCTGGAAAGACAAAGTTATTTCTCAGTTAACCGGTGGCTTAGCTGGCATGGCTAAAGGCCGTAAAGTAAATGTTGTTAACGGCGAAGCTCGATTCACAGGCTCACATACATTGTCTGTTGAAGGTAGTGAAGGTACAACAACAATCACTTTCGAAAATGCTATCGTTGCCGCAGGCTCTCGTCCAATCGAATTACCTTTTATTCCACATGAAGATCCACGTGTGTGGGATTCAACAGATGCACTACAACTGAAAACAGTACCAGAGCGTTTACTGGTCATGGGTGGTGGGATCATCGGTTTGGAAATGGGTACTGTTTATCATGCGTTGGGTTCACAAATTGACGTGGTTGAAATGTTCGACCAAGTTATCCCAGCGGCAGATAAAGACGTAGTTAAAGTCTTTACTAAACGTATCAGCAAAAAATTCAATCTGATGCTAGAAACCAAAGTGACCGCCGTTGAAGCAAAAGAAGATGGTATCTATGTCACAATGGAAGGCAAAAAAGCACCTGCTGAGCCTCAACGTTATGATGCTGTATTAGTTGCTATCGGTCGTGTACCAAATGGTAAATTATTAGACGCAGGTAAAGCTGGTATTGAAGTTGATGATCGTGGCTTTATCCATGTTGATAAACAAATGCGTACTAATGTACCTCACATCTTTGCTATTGGTGATATTGTTGGTCAACCAATGCTGGCACACAAAGGTGTTCATGAAGGTCACGTTGCTGCGGAAGTTATCTCTGGTAAGAAACATTACTTTGATCCTAAAGTTATTCCATCAATCGCTTATACTGAGCCAGAAGTTGCATGGGTTGGTATGACTGAAAAAGAAGCGAAAGAGAAAGGTGTTAGCTATGAAGTAGCAACTTTCCCTTGGGCAGCATCTGGTCGTGCAATTGCATCAGACTGTGCAGATGGTATGACTAAACTGATTTTTGACAAAGAAACCAACCGTGTTATCGGTGGGGCAATTGTCGGCTCTAACGGTGGTGAACTGTTAGGTGAAATTGGTCTAGCTATTGAAATGGGTTGTGATGCTGAAGATATCGCATTAACCATCCACGCTCACCCAACGCTATACGAATCAATCGGTATGGCTGCGGAAGTATTTGAAGGTAGCATCACTGACCTGCCAAATCCAAAAGCGAAAAAGAAAAAATAAGTTGATTTTATAATCAAGACAAAGTGTAAATGTTAAGAGCCAAGTTCATTATGAGCTTGGCTCTTTTTTCATTATGATGGATTAAACAACATAGGAATTTAATTTGATACGATATTATTTTTCCATTGAGAGTACTCTTAAGATAAAAACCTCTCGCGTCACAGTTCATATCCAACGGAGAGGATTTATTATAGTTATAGAGTATGGTTAAACTACACTAATATGCCTTTTCCTGAAATTGTATCTGTCCAAGCTACGGCTATCATTTGTTTAGCCTCATCACTTATATTATCGAAAAATCCGGATGCGCCTGCCTTCATAGGAAATGTACTCATGGCCTGAATTTGAATAGCGAGTGCATTGCTTGATAAAGCCGTATATTCGCGCTGATCAGAGTGATCTTTATCAGTCATTGCGATAACGATTTTTGCCTGATTACCATTGAAATAATCAGTAAAAGTAGTTGAGCCAATGCGCTCAAATGTGGCTTGTTCCCCTGTATTTTGTGGGAAGCGAATATGTGAGATCTTTAAATCATAGCCACTGCGTTCAAACCATAATTTATTCCAATCAATATCTCCAAGTACAATATTATCTTCTTGGCTAATATCGTCTATATAACAATCAATCACATTATTATTAATCAGGAAGCTATCGATACCGTTTCCACCTTTGAAGTGGTTCTGATATCCACCTAATATGATAATATCATTACCTGTATTACCATTAAGAAGGCTAAATTTCGAGAATGAAGCTGCAATTAGTTGATCATTTCCATCGCCTCCATCAACTACGGCGTGATAACCCATTAGTTGAATTTCGTCATCACCGCCCCCTCCATTCAACCTATTGTAGTTACCAAAAATTTTGGCAAAATCATTGCCTTCTTCTAAGGATATTTGGTTGTGGTTAGCAATTGTGACAACAAAATCTTGTTCACTACCACTGAAAATGCGATTGTAGTTACCGGTAGTGACAGCATAGTCATTACCTGCATTAGTGTGAATTTCACCGCCTTCCCCAAAGACAAATGCTTTATCGAGTCCGTCACCTAAATAGACATTATTGATCCGACCGGCGATAATAGCAGTGTCATCTCCATCGCCTCCAAACATCATGTTTGAGCGCCCCATCAAGACGCCGAGATCATTTCCGTAACCCCCAGTAAAAATATTTGAGATCCCCGTTGCATAGAAAGTATCTGAACCACGCCCACCCCAAAAATTATTATTATCTCCTAGGTAAGCGCCGAGATCATTACCATCTCCCCCCCAGTTGAAATTATAGTTGCCAAGAGAGACATGTATGTCACCATCGCCTTTTAAATGACCACTATTACGCAAGAAATCGAGCGTTTTCTTCTCCATGTTCAGTACATCAGCTGCTAAATTTTCTTTGAGGTTTTCTGCGAGATCACGCATATCTGTTTGTTTATCTTTATTAAAGATTGTGGCAAATAGATTGGGGATATTTAGCGAATTGAAGCCGAAAGGGCGATCATTTTCCTCTGTGATCTTGCTATTTTCAGTTTGACTCGTTGTTATTGGTGTTTGGGCATTAATTGAAACTTCAGATTCATTTTGTTGATCTTCTGTCGCTTTTTCTTTTAAACCATGGCTTTCAGCAAATGAAATAATACCATCCTTGCCCAGATTAATAGATGATTGGAGGTTATCTAATAATTTAGTCGGATCAGTAAATGCGGACAGTTTTTCACCTCCAAACTCAGTCACTACAGCGAGCATATCTTTCAAAATAGCGACAACATCAATGGGCTCACCATTACGAGAGATTATTTTTCCATCTGTGGTAGAGTCTACTCCAAAAATATCCCCCAGAGTCGTGTCTGAACTCACGCTGGCTAACCGACCTAGCAATTTATTTTTTAACTTAGTTGGTAAGTTTTGGGGGGTATAAGTAAAGGTGGTTTCCACCATACCAGTTGCTGTAAATTGCTGCGTCATTAAGCCAAATAATGAGCCAAGATTAGTGTCTATAATAGACTGGATATTATCACCAAACATCAAGTTCCAATTCCCGGCAGTAACTTGAATATCAGCACCTTGACCACCAATGGCGAAATTAAAAGCGATTTTACTATCTAGTTGACGAAGTTGCTCAGCTCGGCTGATTTTTCCCATCTCGTTGTTATTGCCACTACCACCTAACCACTGGTTATATTTTTTGTTTAGTGTGGCTTCTAGATCACTCTTTAATCCACGGCTACTACGCTTATTCTGTGAATTCAGATCAGTCAGTGTTTTATAGTCAACATTGCTCGTTTGGTCTATTCCTGACATATCTATGGCAAATTTTTTAGCGCCAGCGAGTGTCCACTGATCGTTTTGTACCGACAACCAATCATTATCATTATTTTCACCTGAGCATGCGATTGACTCTAGAACTTTGGTGATTCTAGCAGCACCATCAAAAGGGTTGATCAGTGGAGGGGTTGGAATTGATTTTTCTAACATCACAATAAGATCATTACTACGCCCCAGATTAAAGCTGACGTTACGTGTACCAACAAATAATTGCATACCTTCGAAAGCTTGATAGCCAGCAATATCAACACTATGTTTACTATCACCATTACCAACGTGTACCATCACATTGTTATCACCGAAAACCAGTGATTTAAATCCGCCAGTACCTACTTTGATCCCAAGATTAGAGGTTCCCCAATTAACCGTTGTAAACTCGCCGTCACCCACACTGACTTGGATATTGCCAGAATAGCTTAGTGATGAATTATCACTTCCTGATGAGCTTTGTTTGGTTGATTTTTTACCTTTTTTGGGGGCGGTAAAGACTTCATTATTATCTGCAATTGCGCCACGTACTTTGTTGTCAGCTGAAGCTCCTACTTTAGTCAAATCAATATCACCTTCAGCAACACCATTATGTATTTGCTCAAATTCAGTCGTGATTTTGCCTTCTTTATTCCAATCTAACACTACCTTGTTTTGGGTTTGTTTGGCTACCCACTCTCCGTTGTTATCTTTGGTGTATTTGTGACCATTGCTATCAACGGCGACCTCTGTTACTCGAGCAGAAACGCTACTACGAATGCCTTGTTGATCTAATGCATTGATAAACTGGTGGGCAAATCCTGCCTGCTTGTCATTACTTATTAATGAACAACCGACAATACTGATATGTTCAGGAGTTGTATTGATATGATTTTCTTTGCTGAATACGGTATTGAATTTAACCAATTGATTGGAAAGCTCATCAGCATTGTAGTTACTAAGGCGTAAATGATTATTTTCGGTTGTTTCACGACCATGGCCAACAAGCTGCCAACGTATTTTACCTGAAAGTTGTGCTGGGTCGCCATAAGCTACGCGGTAATGACCATCGGCATCCAATTGTACCACGATACTATTTTTGGCATGTTTAGCGGCAAGTGCCGAAGCTGCTTGAGCGACTATCGGATCATCCTCTGTTTGGATAATAATCTGGCTATCAAAACGACTATCACCCCCATTATCATTGGGTTTTACATATACCATCCCCCAATCAGTCACCTTATTCTTTTTTATCGGGTTTTGTATCGAATCTAACGCATTTCTGTGATTGGTGTTATTTACATACTCTGGGGATAGTAAACTTGATATTATTTGTTTACCGTATTGATTCATCAACTTAAGGCTCTCTAAATGAGAAACATCGGTTCTTTCTCCTTTAACTAGATATCCTTTATCAAGTAATTTAGTGCGCATTTTTTCACCACCAATGCCCAGCTCGCCACAGTCAGTGAGCAATATAATGGGGATATCTTTTGAGAAACCCTGTAGATTTTTTTCTACGGAGAATTGGCCATTGATTTTTTTTGCGAGTTGTCCAGTCAATTTCTTAAGGCTATATTCATCATAAGATTCAATTGCTTTTGACATACTTGGCATTGGTCTATCTAAGAATAGCCCAGCTATATGCTGACCGTTAGCTGAAATATCGCTGGCTAATTTAGCCGCAATTGGTGCCCCCATGGAATAACCATGAATAATAATATTTTTAGGATCGATACCTTTATCATTAACGAGATAACGGAACATGGTTTGTGCATCAGCATACATTCCTTGCTCTGTTGGCGAGCCATCGCTTTCGCCAAACCCTCTCATGTTAATCGCTAACATATCGATGCCTTGTTGGTTATAATAATGATAAAAACTAGAGGATTGTTTTTCGGTAGGGGAATTTGAACCATGTAAAAATAGTACTACTTTCTTATCGGTAGCTTCTGGAATATTGTCGTTTCCTCTGTAATATGATCCTGTAAGACGGCCTGCATCCCCTTTTAATGTTATTTTTTCTTCATTTTTTATTCTCATCACCGTTGTCATGTCTCTACGACGTTCATAGCTGCCGAAAAAATGATCATTAAAAAAACGTGTTAATGGGCTAAGATTTTTTCTCTCGTTTGGTGATGTACCGTCATTATCAATAGCCACTTTATTGTGGTCTGATAATGCTTGTAAATTAGAATGTATAGGTTTGCCTTGTTGTACCGCAATTTGGGCTAAGCGTGCTTCCTGTATCTTTTGAGAAAATTTATACAACTCATTTGGTGTCCATATGCCAAATCGAGGTTTCCAATGATGACCAATCAGTTGATCTGCTCCGCCTGCTTTTAATATTCTAGCAACAATACTAGAACAGTTCTTGGTTAATAATTGGTAACGAGGATCAGACTGGCTATTAATGCGCTTCCACTCTTTTTGCATGGCGGCGGCATCAAGTCCCTCTAGATTAATGCGAAACACCACGCCATCATTTGTATCATCAGCGACACTTGTTTTGAAATTTTCTGTTTTTCGGTCTTCAATTTCTTTAATTTTCTTGATTTCCAATGCAAAGGTTTGGTTAATCATCGCTGTTGGAAAGGCGACTTTTAGCCAGTTTTTCACTGCGATTGAAAAGTTTGTTGATACTTCAAGTAGATTACTATTTGGGCTTTTCCACTGTTTAATAAAGGGGTGTGAAATTTCAGGTGGGATAAGTGTTTCTGGTATCCAATGAGGAGCATTCAACAGTAAGCCTGCGATTTCAGGTGTAATATTTTCGAGACCTCGGGTAAGATTCGTTTTATCTCTAAATTCTTTTAACTGTCTGTCATTTTCCCCTTCATCTTTATTTAATTTGAAATTCGTCTTTTCCTCTTCTTGAATATCAATTTGTAAAGTCATGAAATTTGTTGAGCGACTCACTGGTTGGCTTAAATCATACCAGCGTAATTTTAAATCAGGATTTTTTTCTGTTGTAATATTCAGTGGGTTTGCGAGCGATTTGCTCCCGGCAGGCCACCAACTGACATAATTATTATCATGGTTATCCTGCACACTATCGCTATCTAATTGTAAGCGCCCAGAACCTATTTGTAGCGCAGCATGTCCCAAGCGACTATGTTTGCTGGGCTTCCAGATATATAGTGTAGAACTGATTGGTGAAACTTGTTGTTCAATTGCTTGGTGAATTTTTTTCAATCCTGACAGGTCAATACCATGGCCATTTTGGGCAAATTCATTTTCTGTAAATTGATTAAATACCTGATTGGTAATTTCACTGCCATACTCTTTTTCGACCAATCTTTTAATGCTTGTGATTGCATTTTTACCACTGATAAGTTTGTCTTGGTTTTGTAAATTATTTTTCCCTTTTGTAACAAAGTTGCCGTTTTCATCAAGATAAATATGTTTGTTGATTTTTAAGTTAGCATTTGAAAAAATCTCATATAAATAACTAAAAGTATTATTTGAATCAACTTGCTGGCTATTACTTAATAAGATAGAAGCATGTTTATAACGTATATCAACTTGGTCGCGTAATTGTTGCAATGCTTCGTTACGTTTTGAATCAGGGTGTTTAAGCAGATAACTATTAATTTGTATACGTAATGTGGATAGTTGCTGAAATATATCTATTGGTGTGTTGTTTGTATTTGTACTTTGTAATTCATAATCTCTAAGCGATTGAATGATCGCTTTATAATTTTCACCGCGTGCTTTTCCTGTCACCTCTGCAGCGGAGGTTAATTCATCAGCAGTCATTAGATTCGAATAGGCAACAGGTTGCCAATTTTCACCGACTTTTTCTGATAATATTCGTGAATGGTTTTTATCGAGTGACACGATTGTATTATCTAAGAAATAAAGTTGCTCAGGGATAGAGTCAAAATCACGATAATGAGTGAGTATAAAATTACTCATTATTTTTTGTTGTTCTTGATTATCTCCATTTTTTATATAAATAAATTTTTCATTCGTTTCATCTGATGCTTGTGTCAGTAGAAAACCCGTTTCCTGTTCACTAAAAACAATATTGAGCTTTTGTTCAGCAGAAATAAGAGGGGAGGTGTTTTCTAGCTCTTGACGGATATTTTCAGAACCTGACAACGCGTGTAAGTTAGGTGGAATCATTCTACTTTGTTGTCGTGCCATTTGCGCTTCTTGTAACTCTTGAGCAAATGCGAACATTTGATTTGGTGTCCAAATATTATATTTAGGTTGCCAGTTATAGCCAATCAGTTCATCTGCGCCACCCGCTTTTAAAATTTTCGCTACGATACTCGAACAATTTTGGGTTAATAAATGATAACGACCATTAGGTGAATTTTTAATTCGTTGCCATTCAGCTTGCATAGCAGCAACGTCTAACCCCTCTAAATTAATACGGAATACTCGTCCTTCATCAGGTAAGCTGGTTTTAAATCTGTCAATACTTTTTTGTTTTTGCTCAGCAAATTCGTTTTCTACTAAAGCAATTCGTTTTTTCGTTAACGTTGGATCCTTACCTTCTTGTATCCAAGTCTTCATCGCTTTTAATAATTGAATAGATATATCTTCTTGTTGTGTTTTTATATTATCCCATTGTTCAATAAAAGGCTGTGCAACAGAAAGTGGGATTTTTCTTTTTGATAGTAACGTGGGCTCTGTCAATAGTATCATGGCACCATTTATAGTTATGGTATTTCCACTAAATTTACCTTGTACAGCTTCTAGAAAATTTGTGGCGATGTTGTTGAGTTTTTTCTGAGTTATTACCCATTCATCAATAAAAGGCTGTCCAATTGTTCGCGGTATTTTTGAATTTTCTATATAATTTGGGATCGTCAATATATTTTTTGCGTCTGCAAGAGATAAATCATCTGCAGTGGTGACCGTTTCACCTTTCGCAATATTCATGAGTCGGTCATATCTGTTTAGTTCTTTATATTTGTAATTTAAACCAAAGCCATCATTTTCTTCTGCTGCAACATCCGATGCTAACGACTCTTTTGGTTGTGAGGGGACTCCCATCACATCAAAATATGACTTCGCCTTGTTAGGCCACCAACTGATGTAGTTTTCTTTATGATTATTTTGTGCGTCTTCTGTGTTTAACAGTAAGCGACCTTGACCTATTTGTAGTGTGGCGTGTCCCAAATTACTATGATTGCTTGGTTTCCAGATATATAAGGTTGCACTATGAGGAGATAGTTCCCGCTCAATAGCTCTGTGAATTTTTTTTAACCCTGAAACATCAATACCCTCGCCGTTTTCAGCGAATTCATTATTTGCAAATTGACTGAAGACTTTATTGGCAATCGGTGCGCCATATTCTTTTTCTACGGCATTTTTTACTCGCTCAATCACTTCTTTTCCGCTGGTTAGTCTATTTTTCCCTTGCAGATTGTTTTTTCCTTCAGTGACAAAGTGTCCGTTAATATCAATATAAATGTGTTTACTTCTTTTTAAATTGGCATTTGAAAGTGAATCGTATAAGCGACTAAAGCTGCTATCAGCGTTGATGGTGTGACTATCTTGTATTAAAGCCGATGCGTGTTTATAACGTGTATTGACTTGAGTTTGTAACTGTTTCAATCCATCATTGCGTTCAGAGTCGGGGTGTCCTAATAGGTAACCATCAATTTGGTTTCGCAACTGAGCTAGCACTCTCAATTTCTCTATTGGTAAGCAGTTTGTATTCGATTCTTTTTCATGGTATTCCGAGAGAGTTGTAATGATTGATTTATAACTTTCGCCTTGTATTTTGCCTTTAACACTTGCAACTTTATGTAGTTCATCAACTGACATGACTTTTGAATCAGTTAGCATTTGCCATTTATGTTCTACGTATTCTGCAAGTATCCTATCTTTGTTGTTATGACTTGATTTAATTTTGTCATTTTCTAAATGAAGTTCATTAGGCATTGCTTCAAAATTTGAATAATTAGCTAAAATAAAGTGTTCTATTATTTTTTGCTGAGTGGGATCATTGATGTTATCCAAATAAATATTTTTTTGGATACGACCACTATTTTTTTCCAAAATAAAAGTAAAGTAAGTATTTCTATTCTTAATTTTTACATTGAATTTTTGTTTTAGCGTTTCAAAAATGGGGCTTTCGCCTAATCCAGAAAGATTGACCGCGATAGCTCCTATTTTGTGATATTGAAGATTGCCTGAACGAAGAGAAGGTTGTTGATAGGTTGCTACGTCATCTCCATTAAGGTCTGATGTAAAAGAGGGAAGAACGTTTGCCGATTTTTGTCGGATCCCAGCATTAATGCTTAAACGATTAATGGCTTGCTGAGCATCATCAAGTAATTCCTGATTAAATGTTGTCAGTTTATTATTGAAACGACCATCATTTTTTTTAGTTGATATTGGTTTGATATAACTGGATGGATTATCATCAGCCCCCTCTACATAGGCCGCTTCTCCGGATAAACCGCTACCATGCGCCCTGTGACGATTAGGTTTATCACTTTCTTTCAGTTGAACAGATTTAGCTTCTTTTTGTGCTTTATCCGATATGCTAGTCGCTGTTTTTTGCTCCGTATCTCCTCGTGATCTCGCATCTTCCACCATGGTTGATGCTTTTTTCTCTGCCATTTGAGCACTATTTTTTTTATCTATCGCGTCTGAGTATCTTTTATCTGCATCATTTTTTGCTTTGGAAGTATCGAGTTGCACTTCTTGACAATGTTCTTCACTTTGAATAACGCCATATTCCGATTTTTTTATCGATTTTTTCACCTTTGTAAGGTTTGCAACATACTGAGTTTTAATATTATTAACAGGCACTGAAACAATTTTTTTAGTATTAATTAAGCTCTTCTGTACATCCTTTAAAATTCCTTCCGCGAATGGCTCACTCCATGGTTGATCTGAGGGGGGGGCATCTTGTGAATATTCGCTGAGTACTTCCAGTGTTTGACCAACTGTGGTCAAATTGTGTGTTACTGAATTAGCTTCTTCAAGAATGGCATCGCGTTCTCTATGGCCGTTTTTCTCCAGTGCAAGGTGATCGGTCGATTCAAGTTCAGTCTGTGTGGTAGAGATGTGGTCTAATAGGCGTTGTTTTTCATCAGTTAGTTTTTGACGATTGGCATCTGCCTTCTTTTTGTCAGCGAGGGCATTTTTTGTCGCATCAGAATCTGAGATATGCTTGTTTATATTTGCTACAGCTGATTTAGCGACAATATTTCTTAGTCTGTAATTATTTCCTTGCAAGCCATCAGAGCCTGGAATGGTAAAAATAAGACGATTATTTTCTGCATTTGCGGTTAATTTAATTTGTTGTTGTTGCCATGCTATTGACTTATCATCACTTGATGAAGTGAAGACAACCTCACCATTCCAGATAACACTTAATTTATTCTCTGTTGGCGTATTATCTTGTCGTTCATACTCAAAACTTAATTCAATCACCTCATTTTGCATTAAACCACTAATATCTTGATATATAGCGATATTTGGTTCATATTCTTCCTTGTATTCTGCTATAAGTCCACCATCCCAATAATCTTTATTATTAGTATTAGTTGGTGTATCAATAGAGGCTCTATGTCCATATTGGCTAATTGCTGTAATTTTATCCTGAGTATATGCAATATTCCAACCTTCTGTTACAGGTTTAAATCCATGTTTAAAGTCACCATTTATGATCAAATTCGGACTGTTATTGGTTAAGTTGGATTCATCTGTATTAACATCACTTAAACTAGGGGTTTCTACCTCTGTGATATGACCTTTTAAATTTATATCAATGTTACTCTTCACTTCGTCGATTTTGTTCATTTTGAAACCGTCGATTGAAGATTTTTCAATTAAATGAATAGCGCCTTTGCCTTTGCGGGAGCCGGAAGTGGTTACATCATCACCTTGTACTAAATAGTTAATAGCCTGACTCCCGACCACACCAAGTACACTCTGTTTTATATTGCCGAAGAAAGTAGCGAGTTTATTACTTTGAGTATTACTAGAAGCAACCGATAAGCTGTAGATATCACCATTGCCAATTTTAACGATGACATTGTTTTTTGCGTAAGAGGCGTTAATACCTAAACCGTTACCAACATGGATATTTGCATTAGCGGTACCTTTCATGACCGAAACATTTAAGCCGTCACCCACTTTGGTACTTACGTTATATTTCCCCCAAGCAACGTTTACAGATACACCATTCCCCACTTTAGTATTGATATTTGCGTTGCCGTATGTAACGGTAACACCTAGGCCATCACCTACGGTTGTTGTAATATTTGCTTGGCCTTTTGCTATGGTGACTTGCGTGCCATTACCTACTTTTGTCGAAATATTGGCTTTACCCCAAACTATGCCATAGTTGTCACCTTTTCCGAGCATAGTGACAATATTTGCATGACCTTTTGCTAAGGCGACCTGACGACCATCACCAATTTGTGTTACAACATTCCCATTGCCCCATGCACCAGTATAATTATTTCCACTACCTACGTGTGTAATAATATTGATATTACCTTTAACAACAGAGGTTTCTTGTCCATTACCTACTTTGGTAATGATGTTGGCATTTCCTTTGGCGAAGTTATATCGTTCACCATCGCCGATATGAGTGAAAATATTAGCTTTACCCCATGCCGCATTAATGCCTAAACCATAGCCTACTTTTGTGATGATATTGGCGTTGCCTTTGGCAAAACCAATCGTGGTGCTATTACCAATATGGGTCATAATATTTCCCACCTTTGAAATCAGCAGACCTACGGTGAGCCCATCACCCACTTTTGTTAAAATATTCGCTTTTCCGCCGAGGATCGCAGCGGTTATTCCATCACCTACATGAGTAACGATATTTCCTTTCGCACCAGCAATGATTCCCGCAATGCCATCACCCACTTTTGTTATGATATTGGCTTGGCCTAATGCAAGTATGCCAGTTATCCCATCACCGATATGGGTCATAATATTGGCTTTGCCAAACATCGCTGATAATGTGGTTCCATTACCCACTTTGGTCATGATATTTGCTTTACCAGAAAACAGCCCAATACCAATGCCATCACCGACATGGGTATAAATATTAGCCACACCTAGCATTAATCCCAACGTTAATCCATTGCCAACTTTGGTAAGGACATTACCTTTACCCACCATTGCAGCAAAGGTTTCTTCATGCCCAATGTGAGTAAAAATATTAGCACTGCCAATCATTGCAGCTAATGTCATGCCATCGCCCACTTTTGTGGCTATATTGCCTATCGCTAACATTAGAGCAACCGACATTCCATCACCCACATGAGTGAACACATTCCCTTTGGCGATCATTAGTGCCAAAGTATTCCCATTGCCTATTTTGGTATAGACGTTGCCTAAACCTCCCATTAGTGCCCAAGCTTCACCATTACCTATATGGGTGAATATATTGCCACCACCGAGCATGGCACCCATACTGGTTCCATTACCGACTTTAGTGAAAATATTCCCCACAGCGCCCATTATACCTAGGGTTTGCCCATCGCCAACATGTGTTAGTACATTACCAATACCTAGCATAATGCCTGAAAGATCACCATTACCTACTTTAGTTAAGATATTGGCACCTCCAAGCATAACGCCATGTATGTTACCGTTTCCGATATGTGTTAGGACATTGCCACCTCCCCCCATTATGGCTAAAATATCACCTTGACCTTTTTTTGTTAAAATATTTAATCCACCTAGGGTGATGGTGTAAGTGTTTGATTTTATTTTGTTATTGCTGATATGTGTAATGATATTAGCACCACCTAACATGATGCTACTTAGGTCGCCTTCACCCATTTTAGTCAGGACATTTCCACCGCCGCCGAGTAAAGATGTAATAGTACCAGCACCGACTTGTGTCATGACATTAAGTCCGCCTAATGCTCGCCATAAAGCCTTATCACGCTGATGACTATCAATCTGGGTATGGGTATTTAATCCTCCTAACATTGTGATATGACTATCACCTTGTCCTTTGTGAATAGAAACATTCCCTAATGCCGTAAGATGTGCTTTATATTCACCGTCACCAATTCGGATTAATACATTCGTGGCACCAGTAGCATTAATGTTCATTCTTCCTTCTTTACTTTGATGTAGTAAGACATTTGCTAATCCTCCTCCATCAAATGTTAGGTCTCCTCTTTGACCTTTTTTTACAATGATGTTGGCTGCGCCTCCACCAGTAAAGTTGGTATTACCATAATTAGAGTTATGTTTTATTACATTTGCTATGCCGCCACCTGTAAAATTGATATCACCTTGTGTAACATCAGATTTAATGACATTACCAGCGCCACCACCTGTGAAATTGATATCACCAGAGCATTCAGCAGAATTATCGTCTTTAAAAAGTTCTTGTGCTACGCCCAACTTGATTGTTTCTAGAGACTTTCTTTGGATTTGTTCTGTATTAATGTGTTGAAATACTTTTAAATTAGATAATTGATAGTGGCTATCAGCATTTATTTTTGTGAAACGTGGTGATTCGATAATTTCTTGTTTTTCTAATGTATTCCAACAATTATTGACCACACTAAGATTATAGGTATCCTCAAAATTTTTTTTATCAAAACGTATGTTCCTAATGTCCCCACTATCAGGCGTTATACGCCAAAGTTCGGAATCGTATTGAAGTTTTCCCGTTTCAGGATCATTGTAAATTTTGACTTTATTAAAGGTATAATCTCGACGACCATAGTCTGATATGAATAAATTGGTATCCCCTGGGCCCGGTGTTTTAAACAAATAAGTATTTGGTTCTCGCAATGATTTAATCGCTTTTACTTCAACAGGTTTACCGGATTCGAAATTTTGCTTATTATCACTTGTTAGAAAATTAATACTTTTATCTAAGTCTAGATTTAACATATAAGCACTTGTTAGAAAAATATTTTCAGCTTTCGTATATTCAACTAATAAATCATTATGAGGATGAACTTGAGTTGTACGAATGATCTCATTGTAAGCCCCAGCTCCATAAAATGTGATATTGCCTTGTGCTATATTGGAATAGATATGATTATAACCTCCCCCCCCCGAAAAATAGATATTGCCACTTGTTTCTTTATAGGTATCAGTATTTCGGCTGATACGTGTAAGCCTATTATTGGCTCCTGCTCCATACATAAAGATATCGCCTGATTTACCTTCGCGTATTAAGACGTTTTCTAAGCCACCTCCGGTAAATTTAATATCACCTGTTTCAACGCGAGAGAAGATTCCGTTGCCTCCGCCTAATCCTTCAAAATTAATATTTCCTTTTGAATTTTGATAGCTATTAAACCAAGTACGAACCAATTTATTATAGCCTCCTCCCCCTTTAAACGTCATATTGCCAGTATTGGTTTCATGCCAAATTTGATTGTAACCGCCAGCACCTTGGTAGTTGATATTACTAATTGCGCCTTTACGGGTGATGATATTTGCAATAGCAGCTCCTGAATAATTGATATTTCCATATTCATATCCAGTATGATTAATCTTAATCGCGGCAGAAGCACCAACATATTTCAGATCGCCATGACCGGACTTTTCAATTTCTCCCCATGCATTTAATCCTCTGACATCTAAATCACCGTTCTCATCAATAATCTTAAGATAAGCACTTCCCCCTCTGACAAAATCGTGCCCGTCTCCGGTGTAAGCGGTAACTGCAAATGTTCCGACTGTGATTGTATCGTGTCCCTTTCCTGCATAAATGATCCCTCCAAAACCTATGGCATCAATATCGTCATTTCCATCTGTACCATAACGTTTTCCTGTAAAAGTAAACTCTAAATCTTTTAAAATTTTTGACATCATTTTCCCTCAAACTTATTTTTAATAAAAAGTACAGTAATTTTTAAATACAGTAGTTCTAGCATCTCTATATACCCTTCTAGCGTCTGACTTGACTGAATTGTCTTTTTTAAGACAAAAAACCTGAAGAGAGAAGATTATTGTAAATAATCGTTTCCTCTCTTTAATTAGTTGTATTTATTTCAGTTATTAATAAACAGGGTAAGAGTTAATTTATGATGAATAAGTTCTTCTATAAAATTATTCTTCTATTATTTGTTTTTTTTATTAAATGAAGGGCAGTAAAATTTTCAGTCATATTAGTTTCATTTTGAAGAATAGGAAGTAGATCTGCTGCAATTAGCTTTTCAAACTCTTTGTTTATGCATGGATTTTCCAGCATGCTTTTAATTATTGAAGCCATATAAATAAAACCAGAAGCAGGAATGTGGATCACTTACTTTAGGGCTAATTCTTCATCTTTTTCTGGCATGATACCTTGTGCTATTTTATGAGGATCTTGACCGACAAAATAGAGTGAAAATATACTATTATTATAATTAATGCTTGATATTTCTTGGACAAATTTTTCGTTAATTGCCATAAAGACTTTCTCCATATAATTAATCATTTTAATGAATAAATCGATAATTTTCTTTTTTTAAATGTAAAGGTTGAACGTAATTGCTAAGTGCTATTTGTAAATGAACTTAATGAAATTATTGTTTAAATAATTAGCATGGTAATGCTATTTCATATTAATATGTTAGATTTTAAAACTCTATCAAAAAATAATTATTATATGGGGTTTATAGTAGTTTATTGATTAAGTTTTTATTTGTTGGTGATGTTGGGTTTATTTTTATAAGCATTCTATTTAAAATAATTCTAAAGGATGTATGTGTAAGGTTTATTGTTCTAGTTATTTATTACTTAAATCAAATGACTTTAATTTACAAGATAAGTTACGTTTACCGAGTAGCACTGATATCTATTTATTAACTGAGTTTATTGGTAAAAACGAGGCTGGTGAAAAATGCCTATTAGATTGAGTGTCATAATATGAATAAGGTGAGATTTACGTTTGTTGTATGTTGCTTTTATGTGAACGAATTAACATAGTGTTGAAAATTTGCTATGCTGATAGCCCTTAGCTGGGCATAATTTCACAACCATAGATGTTTTATGCGAGCAAAAGATCCTCTGACCTGGCATCCAACTAGATAGGGTGCAGACAGCCGGGTTATACAAAATGACAAAGAAGCGAGGAGAAAGTCGTGCTAGAAGAATACCGTAAGCACGTAGCAGAGCGTGCAGCTGAAGGTGTCGTTCCAAAACCTCTCGATGCCACACAAACAGCCGCACTTGTTGAGCTATTAAAGTCCCCCCCAAAAGGCGAAGAAGAATTCCTTCTTGATTTAATTGTTAACCGTGTTCCACCCGGCGTTGATGAAGCCGCTTATGTTAAAGCAGGTTTTTTAACGGCTCTCGCAAAAGGTGAAACAACATCACCGCTTATCACGCCAGAAAAAGCCGTAGAATTATTAGGTACTATGCAAGGTGGCTATAATATCCATGCATTAATTGAAGCGCTAGATAACGACAAACTGGCTCCTATTGCGGCAAAAGCACTTTCTCATACCTTATTGATGTTTGATAGCTTTTATGACGTTGAAGAAAAAGCGAAAGCTGGCAACGTTTACGCGAAACAAATTATGCAATCTTGGGCTGATGGAGAGTGGTTTACTGAACGTCCAGAACTTGCTGAAAAAATCACGGTAACCGTGTTTAAAGTGACGGGTGAAACCAATACAGATGATTTATCACCAGCACCAGATGCTTGGTCTCGTCCTGATATCCCATTACACGCTCTAGCTATGCTAAAAAATGCCCGCGAAGGCATTGAACCCGACCAACCGGGTAGTGTTGGCCCGATTAAACAAATCGAAGCACTGAATAAAAAAGGTTTCCCACTGGCTTATGTGGGGGATGTTGTCGGAACAGGCTCTTCACGTAAATCTGCAACCAACTCGGTACTTTGGTTTATGGGGGATGATATCCCTTATGTACCAAATAAACGCGGTGGTGGGGTTGTATTGGGTGGCAAAATTGCCCCTATCTTTTTCAACACGATGGAAGATGCCGGTGCATTACCTATTGAGGTTGATGTTTCTAAATTAAATATGGGCGATGTTATTGATATTTACCCATACAAAGGTGAAATCCGTAACCATGAAACCAATGAGTTATTGGAAACCTTTGCACTAAAAACAGAAGTACTGATTGATGAAGTGCGTGCGGGTGGTCGTATTCCTTTGATCATCGGTCGTGGATTGACCTCAAAAGCTCGTAGCGCCTTAGGTTTACCACCTAGCACTTTATTCCGTCATGCCAAAGCAGTGGAACAAAGCGATCGTGGTTTCTCACTTGCACAAAAAATGGTGGGACGCGCTTGTGGTCGTGATGGTATTCGCCCTGGTGAATATTGCGAACCCAAAATGACCTCCGTTGGCTCTCAAGATACTACAGGGCCAATGACACGTGATGAACTGAAAGATTTAGCATGCTTAGGTTTCTCCGCTGATTTGGTTATGCAATCATTCTGTCATACCGCCGCTTATCCAAAACCTGTTGATGTAACCACCCATCACACGTTACCTGATTTTATTATGAATCGTGGAGGGGTTTCACTGCGTCCGGGTGATGGCATTATTCACTCATGGTTAAACCGCATGTTATTGCCAGATACTGTTGGTACTGGTGGTGACTCACATACACGTTTCCCTATTGGTATTTCATTCCCTGCAGGTTCAGGCTTAGTCGCTTTTGCAGCGGCTACAGGAGTAATGCCATTAGACATGCCAGAATCGGTGTTAGTACGCTTTAAAGGTAAAATGCAACCGGGGGTAACGCTACGTGATCTGGTTCATGCCATCCCACTTTATGCGATTAAAGAAGGGTTATTGACTGTTGAGAAAAAAGGTAAAAAGAATATTTTCTCTGGTCGTATCTTAGAAATTGAAGGTTTACCTGAACTTAAAGTTGAGCAAGCCTTTGAGCTAGCTGATGCATCGGCTGAGCGTTCTGCTGCGGGTTGTACGATTAAATTAGATAAAGCACCGATTATCGAATATCTACAATCTAACATTGTCTTATTAAAATGGATGATAGCAGAAGGTTATGGTGATCGTCGTACACTTGAGCGTCGTATTACGGCAATGGAAAATTGGTTAGCTGATCCGCAATTACTTGAAGCAGATGCGGATGCTGAATATGCGGCTGTAATTGAAATCGACTTAAACGAAATCAAAGAGCCTATTCTTTGCGCGCCAAACGATCCTGATGATGCTCGTCTATTATCAGAAGTTGCAAACAGCAAAATTGATGAAGTCTTTATTGGCTCTTGCATGACCAATATTGGGCATTTCCGTGCAGCGGGTAAATTACTCGACCAACATAAAGGTCAATTACCGACACGCTTATGGGTTGCACCACCAACAAAAATGGATGCAGCACAACTGACTGAAGAAGGTTATTACAGCGTCTTTGGTAAGAGTGGCGCTCGTATCGAAGTGCCGGGATGTTCATTATGTATGGGTAACCAAGCGCGAGTGGCGGATGGGGCAACGGTTGTTTCAACATCAACACGTAACTTCCCGAATCGTTTAGGTACGGGGGCGAATGTCTACCTTGCATCCGCAGAGCTTGCGGCAGTGGCTTCACTGTTAGGACGTCTACCAGAGCCACAAGAGTATCTTGATTTCATCAATAAAGTCGATGAAACGGCGGAAGATACTTACCGTTATCTCAATTTTGACCAACTAGAGCAATATACAGATAAAGCAACACAAGTGATTTTCCAAACCACGGTATAACTGAGTTTGATTTTTCACTAAAAATTGATTACAACTGCGTTCCAACATATAACGTTGTTCAGCAGTCTGAAACAGGAGGCAATGCCTCCTGTTTTTTTGTTATTTTTGCCATAATAACAATAGATATTTTATATAGAAAAAGGCGACAGCTAATTTAAGGGGCATACACCATGGACTATGAATTTCAGCGTGATCTTACTGGCGGTATATTGGCCCGTTTTTCAATGGATCATGAGGCGATTGGTTATTGGTTAAATGATGAGATCCAAGGTGATATCAGCTTAATCGATCAAATTTTGACTGAGATGGACGAAGTTAAAGGCAGTGAGAAACAGTGGCAATTGATTGGTAAAGAATACAGCTTATCTATTGATGATGAGGAAATTATGGTAAGGGCGAATACTCTCCATTTTGAAACCGATGATTTAGAAGAAGGGATGAGCTACTACGATAATGAAAGCATCGCATTTTGTGGATTAGATGATTTTGCTACTATGCTACAAAAATATCGGTTATTTATTCTGGAAAATAGAAGAAGTTAACAAATCCCATATATTTATTAAATAAATCTGCCACAATATACTATTGGTTGCTATTCTTTTTATTAGGATTATAAGTTTAAAAGGTGGTCTAATGAATGAATTACCTGCGAGTTTAGATGAAGCAACAGGTTGGTTTGTTGCTAATCAAGAACTCTTTATTCAATATGCTGTGAATATCGTTGCTGCATTCTTGATCCTATTTATTGGTCTTTTTGTCGCTAAAATGGTCAGTAAAGGGGTTGCACGAATTTTAACGTTACGCCATATCGACGCAACTGTTGTGACATTCTTGTCTGTCTTGGTGCGTTATACCGTTATTGCATTCACTTTGATTGCAGTATTAGGTCGATTAGGGGTTCAAACAGCTTCTGTTATCGCAGTACTTGGTGCGGCAGGTTTAGCGGTTGGTTTAGCATTACAAGGCTCACTCTCTAACTTTGCAGCGGGTGTTTTAATTGTTATCTTCCGTCCTATTCGTGCTGGTGAATACGTGATGATTGGTGCTGTCGAAGGTACGGTGCGAGATGTACAAATATTCTCGACCACATTACGTTCAGCGGATGACCGGATCATTGTTATTCCAAATAGCAAAATTATCAGTAGTGAGGTTATTAACCTTAGCCGTGAGCCAAATCGTCGTACACAAATTATTGTCGGCGTTGCTTATGATGCTGATATTGATAAAGTCAAAAAAGTGCTCGGTGATGTTGTTGCGCAAGATAAACGTATTCAACATAACCAAGGCGTGACAATACGTTTACATGAAATGGCGCCTTCTTCATTAAACTTTGTGGTACGTGTTTGGACCACCAATGATGATGCATGGCCAGTTTATTGGGATCTTATGGAAAACTTTAAACGCGCGCTAGATGCAAATAATATTGGTATTCCATTCCCACAAATGGATGTCTATATGCATCAAGCACAAAATACCGTGATGAAAGCAGAATAAGCACTATTGTTATAAAACACATCTCAAGAGCCACCGATTAAGCGTGGCTCTTTTATTTTTACCGCTATTAGTTTTTCTTATTATCAATAAGAATGATTCATTTCCTCTAATAACAAAATCCTTTTATTATTTTTCTTAATTTAATGAATAATTATTAGGATATTTTGCATGTTAACAACATTTTTTCAGGGGTTTTTATTAAGTGCAGCAATGATATTGCCCATTGGTGCGCAAAATGCCTTTGTTTTGCAACAAGGTAGTAAAAAACAATACCATTTAATGAGTGCATTTTTATGCGCTTTAAGTGATGTGATATTAATTAGCGGGGGAGTCTTTGGTGGAAGTGCATTACTGAGCCAATCAGAATATCTTTTATTACTGATCACTTGGGGCGGTGTGGCTTTTTTATTGTGGTATGGCTGGAATGCGTTTAAAACCGCTTTTACAAAAGAGATTGAATTATCACAACATAAAAATCAAGTGAAAAGTCGTTGGCGGGTGATTGTAACTTTAGTTGCCGTCACTTGGCTAAATCCCCATGTTTATCTTGATACCTTTGTAGTGCTTGGCAGTATCGGAGGGCAATTATCAGCAGAATTACGTCCTTGGTTTACTTTTGGCGCGGTATTCGCATCGATTAGTTGGTTTTTTGCTTTATCACTACTAGCGGCTTGGTTTTCACCTATTTTAAGCCAAGTGACCGCTCAACGTATCATCAACTTGTTTGTGGGGTGTGTGATGTGGTTTATTGCTCTGCAATTGGCCGCTCAGGGATGGAAAAACCTCTTTTAATCTGAAAGAACTTTACAACAGATATGCTAATGTTGTTATAACTGTAATTTAGTGACAATACCCATACATGATTTTTGTCAGGAGGTTTTTGTGAAAGTAAAAGCAATGGTATTAGCATCCATGTTAGCCCTTGGAGCACCCTCAATCGCTTTAGCCGGGGCGGTACCTGAAGGACCCCATATAACTACATCAGGTAATGCAACAATTAAAGCGACTCCTGATATGGCGACACTTAATATTCAGGTTAGTGAAAAAGCAAAAGATGCAGCTCAAGCTAAAAAACAAGTGGATGAGCGTGTTGCAAAATATTTTGCCTTTTTAAAAGAAAACGGTGTGACGAAAGAAGATATTGATGCTGCCAACATTCGTACACAGCCTAATTATGAGTATGATAAAAAAGCAGAACGTTCGGTGATTAATGGCTATACAGCAACACGAACCGTAGATGTAAAAATCAAAAAACTTGATCAGCTTAATACCTTACTGGATGGGGCATTAGCAGCAGGGCTAAATGAAATTAATAACGTTGAGTTTGGCGTTAATGATCCAGAACAGTACAAAGCCAAAGCACGAGAAGTGGCAATTAAAAATGCCATACAACAGGCAAGTTCAGTGGCAAAAGGGTTTGGTGCTGATTTAGGGGCTGTTTATAGTGTAAGTTATCGCGCACCAGAAGCAACACCTTATCCAATAGCACGAATGAAAATGGATGCTATGGCATTAAGTGCCCCGTCACCGGAAGCAGTAAAAGAGACCTATCAACAACAAAGCATTGAGTTTAAAGATTACGTTGACGTGGTATTTGAATTAAAAACAGCTAAATAATCTTTACCATCAAAGGATAAGATGTATTGGCTCAGCAGTGAGCTGATACATCTATGTTATAGCGCAGGATCAGATCTGGTAGTTCTTTTGGGTGCGAAAAACGGTTATTAAGCTTATATTTTAAAATGATTTTATGTCAGAAAATATTACATATATAAAAAGCATCTTTACTTATTTTCTTGGTCAGGCGAATCATTGTTATTTTTATTAACGTTTTGAACTGAAGATGAAGGTTCGGAACTAATTTTTTTTCCATTTTCAATACGGCGTTTTAAATCAGATGACCGTCTTTCAATATGAGATTTAGTTTTACCTGCACCCGGTGAACCTAAATAGGTTCTATGATCAATAATGGTCTCAATGAACATAAAATCGTCTTGTCCAACAACGGGATCAAAAGTAATTATTAGAAGTGGATCATTGTCCTTTGGCTTGGCACGAGTATGAAAGTAAGTTGCATAATATACGCTTTCCTCACCAGAGGCGTTAAAACGTGAAGACTTAATCCTACCATATCTAAATTCATAATTTTCCGTATAAATTTCGACCTCTAAGCCATTCCTCCATTTAGCTATTAATGTGGCAATATCAGCCATTAATATTGCCTGTTTATTTGAAGGATATCCTAAACTTTGGGAAGTCAAATAAAAACTTGCACGGAGATCAACGCCCGAAATAGGTTTTTTTATGATTGGCACCGTGAGATCCTTTCACGTAAGGTTGTTGTTTTGTAGTTGGAATAGATGCAGTAAACTCACCTAAGCTTTTCAGCAGGCTGGCTTGAATATCAGCAGGGGTATTACCTTCTATGTTAGCACTACCACTTTTACGTCCAGCATCAATGGCTAGAGCAACGTTGCGACTTCGACGAATAAAAGTGCTCATCTGAATCTCCTTTTCCTATGTTCATTTATTATACAATATTATGCCCGTTAAATGCCAATAAAACTTAAATTTGCTTCTTCCGGTAGAGGAAAACATCAACTCCTCACTGTGAGTTAAACCGGTTGATGGAACACACTGGTTAAATCCCTTTCTAAGAATAGCGATAATATTGATCAAGAAACAACATCATCAACGTTACTTTTTACTCTTCATCTTGCTTAAGCACTTTACGACCATAATCAAGTAACGCATCCGTTACCTTTCTCATCGTTCTGCTTTCTGGGGCAAAACGGTGCCAATACAACATGCGGCGTTGGCATAATCCTGGCGTTAAATCAATCAATTCACCACTTTTTAGCTCATCGGCAATTTGTAGATGAGGGATCATACAACATGTTGAGCCTTGTTTAGCTAACTGAACAAAGGCTTCGGAAGAATTAACAATATGGCAGGGCACACTACCGGGAGATAAACCGAAGTTTTGCTGTAAGAAAGCCTGATGCATATCATCAAGATGGTCAAATGCGACGGCGGGGGCTTTTAACAGAGATGATTTAGTGACCCCATTAGCAAAATAACGTTGGGCAAAATCAGGGGATGCCACAAAAAGATAGTCTAATGCGCCTAATTGGTCGACTAGACAGCTAGGCAATGCTTGAGGCTGAATACTGATAGCGCCAACCACTTCACCACGTCTTAATCGCTCTTGGGTACGAGTTTCATCTTCTACTTGAATATTAAGCCGGATAGGAAGTTGTGTTAATACCGGGTGCAAAGCAGGCAATAACCAAGTAGCTAAACTATCCGCGTTGACAGCTAAAGAGAGTAAAAGAGGCGTCGAGCCACTATTTTCATCACCTAACCACTGCTCTTCTAACATTTCGACCTGATGCAGTAATGCGAGTAGCTTTTGCCCTTGCTCTGTGGGTTGGGGCGGAACCGTACGTACTAATAAAGGTTGTCCAAATAGATTCTCAAGTTGTTTTATTCTTTGTGAAACGGCAGATTGCGTAATACATAGTTTTTGTGCGGCTCGTTCAAAACCACGCTCTCGAATAACGGCATCAAGGGCTTGCAGGGCCCGATAATCAGGACGTTTCATTGACAGATTCTCTTTGATTTTATGTTCTACTGTGTACTATGCCATATTTTTAGTTTTTATGAGTTAAAATGTTGTGTCTCAAATTTTGATACACCTTGTGCGGATTTTATGGGCACTATGCTATTCTTATTCGATAAATGTGAAAAATAAGGTTTTGTAAATGACTCAAGATGAATTAAAAAAAGCAGTAGGTTGGGCCGCCCTTGAATATGTAAAACCGGGTACTATCGTGGGCGTTGGAACAGGCTCTACGGCTTCTCATTTTATTGATGCTCTTGCAACAATGAAAGGTCAAATTGAAGGGGCAGTTTCTAGCTCAGAGGCTTCAACGGCAAAACTAAAAAGCTATGGCATTCCCGTTTTTGACTGTAATGAAGTTGATTCGCTCGATATCTACGTAGACGGTGCTGATGAAATTAACCATCAAATGCAGATGATCAAAGGTGGTGGTGCGGCATTAACCCGTGAAAAAATCATTGCAGCGGTGGCAAAAACCTTTGTGTGTATTGTCGATGAATCAAAACAAGTGGATGTTTTGGGTAAATTCCCTCTGCCTGTTGAAGTTATCCCAATGGCTCGCTCTTATGTGGCTCGCGAGCTGGTTAAATTAGGTGGGTTACCTGAATATCGTGAAAACGTCGTGACGGATAATGGTAACGTGATCTTAGACGTTTATAATCTCACTATTTTGAACCCTATCGAGCTAGAAAATAAAATTAATAGTATTGCAGGGGTGGTCACTGTCGGGCTTTTCGCTAATCGCGGAGCAGACATTGTATTAATGGGGACTTCTGAAGGTGTGAAAACCATTAAATAACACGATTAAATTGTATCTCTAGTCAGAGATAACAACATCCTCTTAAAGAGAGTGGGAGAACTATATTGTTTTCCCACTCTCTTTTATCTTTCCCCTTAGATAATCAGAATGATGACTTTTTGCAAATTATTTTGAAAACCATAAATTCAGTGATATATATCACACGATAGAGATATCTCTCTTTAAAATGCTGCCATTTTTATTGTCAAAATCATTTTGCTCGGTAGAAAATCACTTTATCTATCGCTTATTCTGTCAACAGTGCAATCGGTTGTATTGCCTCAAAATCTATTTTTGTTATGTTGGTGAAACAGGATTTCGTTTTTATTCATGTAACACAAATAGGGCAGGGTAAATGGTCAAGGTATCTTTGGAAAAAGAAAAGATAAAGTTCCTACTATTGGAAGGTGTACACCAAAGTGCGGTAGAGAATTTAAGAGCAGCAGGTTATACCAACATCGAATATCATAAAGGTGCATTATCGGGAGAAGAATTAAAACAAGCTATCCGTGATGCACGCTTTGTGGGGATCCGTTCCCGCACTCACTTAACAGAAGAAATTTTTGCAGCCGCTGAAAAATTAGTTGCTGTAGGCTGCTTCTGCATTGGTACTAACCAAGTTGACTTAGATGCGGCTGCCCGTCGTGGGATCCCTGTTTTTAATGCACCTTTTTCAAACACTCGTTCCGTGGCTGAAATGGTGTTAGGGGAATTACTGTTATTACTGCGTCGTATTCCAGAAGCTAATGCTAAAGCCCATCGTGGTATTTGGGATAAACAAGCTAAAGGCTGTTTTGAAGCGCGAGGTAAAAAACTGGGGATTATTGGCTATGGTCATATAGGCACCCAGTTAGGGATATTGGCGGAAAGTGTTGGTTTAGATGTCTATTTTTATGATATTGAAAACAAACTTCCTTTGGGAAATGCAACCCAAGTTCGCCACTTATCCGAACTGCTGAATATGTGTGACATTGTTAGCTTACACGTGCCAGAAACGCCATCAACAAAAAATATGATTGGTCACGAAGAGCTATTACGAATGAAGCCAGGCGCTATTCTTATTAATGCCTCTCGTGGAACTGTGGTTGATATTCCGGCATTAGCACAAGCGCTAGAGAGTAAACATTTATCAGGTGCAGCGGTGGACGTTTTCCCAACGGAGCCGGGGGCAAATAACGATCCGAACGATCCTTTTGTATCAGAATTAATTAAATTTGATAATGTGATCTTAACGCCACATATTGGTGGTTCAACCCAAGAAGCCCAAGAAAATATTGGTTATGAAGTTGCTGGTAAGTTAGCTAAATATTCTGATAATGGTTCTACATTATCTGCGGTTAATTTCCCTGAAGTATCATTGCCTAGTCATGGTGATGATGTAAACCGTTTACTGCATATTCATGAAAACCGTCCGGGTATTATGAATAGTATCAATAACGTATTTACAGAAGAAAATATTAACGTTGCTGCACAATATCTACGTACAGCTGGTAATGTGGGTTATGTAGTGATTGACGTTACTACACAAACGAAAGCACAAGCTGAGTTAGTATTGCAGAAACTAAAAGGACTACCGGGTACCATTCGTGCTCGTATGTTGTACTAATATCGCTATTTTTATATTAAGTATAAAGGCTCAATAATTAGAGCCTTTATTTTTATGGTTCATTAGTTATCACGGTTTATTGCTGTGTCTGTTGTTGCCACAATTGCTGATAAAGTGTTTTCTTATTTAATAAATCGCTATGTGTACCTTCTTCTAATATACGACCTTTATCAATAACATAAATATAATCTGAAATAGAAATAGCATTAAGTCGGTGAGCAATACAAATTACCGTTCTATTTTTACAAATAGCCGGAAGATTGGCTAAAATTTCCGCTTCTGAGGCATAATCTAACGCCGATGTTGCCTCATCTAAAATAAGAATTCGTGGATCAGGTAAAAGTGCTCTTGCTAGCGCAATACGCTGACGCTGTCCTCCTGACAAATTACTACCTCTTTCACCTACTTGTGTATTAAATCCCTCAGGGAGTTGAGTAATAAAATGAAAAGCGCCGGCTAATTTACTCGCTTCAATAATATCTTCTTCACTACAATCGGGTTTTGATAACCGAATATTTTCCATAATAGTGCCACTAAATAAAAAATTATCTTGTAAAACAACACTAATTGATTGGCGTAAAGTAAGGGGATTGGCAATGGCGAGATCCATACCATCAATATAAATCTGGCCTTGTTGAGGAGTATAAAAACGTTGAATTAAACGTGTGATAGTACTTTTTCCTGAACCAGAGGGGCCTGTAATACCAATAAATTTGCCCGCGGGGATCGAAAAAGAGAGTTGCTCAATCACATCTGGAGTATTGGCTGTATAACGAAAGCGTACATGAGAAAATACTATACTTCCTGCAATATTAGGTACAGTAGCAAGTCCTTGATGTTGATGCTCTGTGGGAGTATTAACGATCTCGCCAATACGACGTATAGAGATGCCTGTTTGTTGAACATCTTGCCAAAGTTGGGCTAAACGTAAAATAGGTTGTGTAATATGGGTGGCAAACATATTAAAAGCCACTAATTCTCCCACACTTAATTGCGCTTTCATAATCAGATTAACACCATGCCACAAGATAATTGCCATAGTAATTTTATGAATAGCCCCAATTAATTGCTGAGCAAATAACGCTTTTTGGGCCGCTGAAAAACGCTTAAGGATATAATTAGTGAGTTTATATTGCCACTTTTCAATAAATTGATGTTCTGTTGCTGTTATTTTTATGGTTTCTATACCATTAATAGCCTCTGTTAATAAGCTCGTATTATCAGCATTTGCTTGATACTCTTGTTCAACCCAATAACGGATCATGGGGCCAAGTATCAGCCAAAATAAAAAGTAAACGACTAATGCTGCTATGGTTATCCAAGTTAATAATACGGAATAAGCAAACATTACTGAAAGAAATACGATAATAAAAATAAAATCCAGTACCATCATCAACGCAGAGCCAGTAATAAACTGGCGAATATGAGCAAGCTCTTGAATACGAGCAATAATTTGGCCAGATTGACGTTGATTAAAAAACTGACTGGGTAGCCGAATGAGGTGTTGATAAATTTTCCCTGAGAATTCGGCACCTAGGGTACAAGAAACAAAAGCATAAAGTTTATCTCGTAATAAAAGATAGATAGGCTCTATAATAGCAAGCAGCACGAGGAGTACCCCTAAAACTTGCAAATTAGAGAGGCTTCTCCCTGTTAATACTTTATCAATAATTTTTTCAAAAATAATTGGATTAACTAAAGCAAATAATTGAATAAAACAAGATAAAATAAAAATTAAATATAATGATTTTTTTTGTTTTAATAGTGATGGAATGCACCACATTAAGCTAAACTTGCTCTGTTTAGGGGTAAATATCTTATTAATAATTAGCAGTGTGGTATAAGTAATTTTTTTATCAATATGATAATGACTCTCTGTGTTAGTGCTTGGGTCAATAATAATTAATTTATCACTTGTTCTATTTTTTATAATATACCAATAACCATTAATTTCGATAAGTGTATCAATAATTATTTTATCTTTATACTCACTTTCACTATTAAAAAATGAAAATTCGCATTTTAAATTGAGTTGTTGAGCGGCTTCTATGATATTTAATTCAGAGAGATTGTCGTCATTACCTAAAAAATGAATAAGCTGCTCTTTTTTTAATGTTCCTTTATTCTTTTTTGAAAAATAAATAAGCCCATCAATAATTGAAGGATGAAGAGATGGCGTATTTTCAGTTATATAGTTCATAGATATCTCGCTATTATTTTTCTCTTAATGCTTCATGTTGATAAACTTCTATTGGACTGAGTAAATAATCAATCACTCGACGTTTTTCAATTTTTATATCGGCAACTAAAGACATACCTGTAGCCAGTTTATATTGTGCTTCATCTTCACCCATCACTTGCTTATCAAGTTCAATCAGGACAGGATAAACTAAGCCTAATTGTTCATGTTGTATGGAATCTTTTGCTATATTGACAATGGTACCTTCAATGGTGCCATAACGGGTATAAGGAAAAGCATCAATTTTAATCACCGCTTTTTGACCCGGATAGATAAAACCAATATCTTTATTGAGAATATTCACCTCAGCAACATTATGCTGAGTATCGGGCACTATCACCATCACCGCTTGTGAAGGTTGCAATACGGCTCCTAGGGTATGAACAGCGAGTTGTTGTACTGTACCTGTAACAGGAGAACGAACAATTTTTAATTGTTGACGTTTCTGAACATGATAAAGATTTTGTTGATAAATAAAAACTTCGCTTTCATATTGTTTAAATTTGTCATGCCACTCTAGGTGTTTTTGTTTTTCTAATCTATCGCGATTTTTTATATATTGTTGCTCTTGACTGGATAAAATAACCAGTTCTGATGATTTTCTTTTAATGATTTGATTAATTTCTAATAACTCCTTTTTATTTTCTAAAAACTCCATGGTACTAATGATTTTTTTATCATAGAGTTTTTTCTTTATATTAAAACGTTTTTCAATATTGTTTTTTAATTCATTTAATGAATTGATTTCTTGGTGAGTAAGAAGCTTGTTTTTATTGTTGGTTTCTATTTCAGAGTTAATGTGATTAATACTAGCATCAAATTCATCCTTTTCTTTTTGATAACTTAATAGAATCGCTTCTTTTTTTTCTTTATTTAGTAAATTAAAATCATCAATTGCATCAGGTCGGGTGTTTTGACCTAATGCTTGATAACGAATTTTTAGTAATAATAGATTTTCTATCTTATTTTTTAGATTATTAATCTCCTCATCAACACCTAAAATATCAAGTGTTAATAACGCTTCTCCTTTGGTAACTTGTTGGCCATTTTTTACATGAATGGCGCTTAAGCGACTATGTTCATAAATTTGAATTTGTTGCGAATAACCTGAAACCACTAATTTTCCTATAGCTGAAGAAAGCACATCTAATTTACCTATATATGCCCAGAGTAAAAATATAATCACACTTAATGAAATTATTATTGCAATAATACGACTATAAGGTGTCGGCGGTTTCTCAAGTACGGCGATATGATTAGGGTAAAAATCATAGTTTTTAGGCTCTTTTTTAGTTTTAAAGTAGTGAGCAATCATTTGTTTTATTTTTGATTTCATCATTGTTATCCTTGTTGATGTTGCCAAAGTTTCTTATAAGCGCCATCTTTTCTAATCAATTCATTATGTTTGCCTTCTTCAATTATCTGGCCTTTTTCTAATACAATAATGCGGTCACAGTTTTTTATTGTGGAAAGGCGATGAGCAATCATAATGACGGTCTTATCTTGGGTAATAAGGGGAAGATTTTTTTCGATGATGGCTTGAGACTCACCATCCAATGCGCTGGTAGCTTCATCAAAAATTAAAATTTTAGGAGATGAGAGTAAGGCTCTAGCAATTGCAATACGTTGGCATTGTCCCCCAGATAAAGATCTGCCATTTTCAGCAATGAGTGTGTCGTACCCTAAAGGAAGTTTTAAAATAAACTCATGAGCACCTGCTAATTTAGCTACATGAATAACCTCATCTAATGAGGCTGATGGCTGCGTTAAACGGATATTGTCGAGCACGGTTAAATGAAATAAAAAATTCTCTTGTAAGACAAAACCTATTTGTTGACGTAATACTGCGGGGGGAATTTCACAAACCGGAATGCCATCAAGCTTAACTTGACCTAATTGTGGGATATAAAGCCCTGCGATGATGCGCGCTAATGTACTTTTCCCTGATCCAGACGTCCCGACGATACCAATAGTTTCATATTTATTTATTCTAAATGAAATTTGCCTTACAACAGGGGGGGCATCATGTTGATAACTAAAACTGACATTCTCAAAACTCACTTCACCTTGTAAGGTCATTTTCTTATTGGCTTTTTCTTGCTCTATTGGGAGATTAAGAATGTCTTGTAAATTATAAATAGCCGTTTTGGCTCGGATATACTTTCCCCAAACTTCTATAGCAGAACTTAAAGGTTGTAGACAGTGGTTTAATAGCATATTAAAAGCAATGAGTTGACCTATTGTCATTGCAAGTGAAATGACTTCAAAAGCACCTAGACATAAAAGTATCGCTGTCGTTATTTTTTGTAAAAATGAAACAATGTATTGCGATAAGTTATCAATATTTTGTAATTTTAAATTTTCATTAGTCAGTTGATGGATTTGCGTATGCCACTGTTGTGTAAAACGTGGTTCTAATGAAAGGCTTTTTATTGTTTCTATACCTCCTAGGGTTTCTGTTAAAAAAGCACTATTTGTTGCTGAATATTGATAAAGCTGTTGTACGGTTTTTTCTATTTTAGGGGCAATTAATTTAGCTAAGATAAAATAGAGTGGGATGGTGGCAAGAAAGATTAATGTTAACTTTAATGACAAATAAGCCATAACAAATAGGAAAATAAAGATAAATGAGAAATCAACCAATAACATTAATAAGGTTTTTGTTATAAACTCTCGAATGATATCAAGCTCTTTTACTCGTGTAACAATAATACCTGTTTGGCGAGATTTAAAATAACTGATAGGAAGTTTGAATAAATGGTTAGTTAATTTCAAACTTAGCAACATATCAATTTTATTTGCTGTATGATGATAAATATACTCTCTTATCCCCTTTAATACAGATTCTGAAACGGCGACAAAAATAAGACCTATTATTAACACATCAAGCGTGGATAGGGCTTGATGGATAATTACCTTATCCTTAATTATTTGCGTAATAATCGGGGAGGCAAGTGCTAGCAGTTGAAGAATTAACGAGTAAAATAATACACTTTGAAATAATATACGATATTTCATAAAGGTTGGGACAAACCAAGTGATATCAAAAAAATGCTTTTCTGCAAAGTCCAGATAGTAATAGTGATTTATACTGTTATTTATTAATCTCTCTTTATTCCATGTCTCCATATTGTCAGTTTGTAGATTATAAATTAGAAATTCATTATTGTTATATTTTAAAAGAATAAATATATTTTTAGAACGATCTAAAAAAATCATAGGGTAGTGTAATTGTTTTTTAAAAATATAATGAATGTTTTTTTTCTTTAGTTTAAAAGCATGTTTTTTTTCTAATGATGCGATAGTATCATCGTATTTATTAATGTTTGGTTTTGTATTATCTAATTGTTTTCCCGAAAGATTAAGAATGATAGTAATGCTTTTTATAAATTTCGTACTTTCTCTATTTTTCATATTAAATACAATGTGGTTAAAAATAGAGATTTAACCTTATAAAATAAGATAATAATATAAAAAAACAAAGATAGCGTTAAAAGCTCGTCTTAATTTCTCTGTATCAGTTGTTCATTAAAACGCCATACTTTATCAGGTGTAATAATTTCAGGTAACGGTATATCCCAATCTGCGCTCGGTAACGAATGAACTTGTTGGCATGTATGAGCAAGTCCCATAGGATAAAATGACTGCCGTTGCCAATTTTCTAATGTTCTATCATAAAAACCTCCGCCCATACCGAGTCGTTGACCGCTTTCATCGAAGGCAACCAGTGGCGTAAAGATAATATCAATATCAGATATTGGAATAATGTTATTCACATTGAGTGGAGGTTCAAAAATATTAAAACGATTTTTCACTAACTGCGTGGTGGGAGCGTAACGTAAAAAAAGTAAATGATGGCGACGAAAAGGGTGTAATACGGGCAGACAAACCTGTTTATTTAAATCCCATAAATGAGTGATTAGGGGAGTAGTATCAATCTCGCCGTCAAAAGAGAGAAATAAGGCAATTGTTTTAGCTTGCTTGACTTTGGGATGATGGAGTACCCGTGCAGAGAGTTTATGTGCAGCATCTTGCTGCTGTGCCACAGTAAGTTGACGGCGTTTTTGGCGGATAGCTTTACGTATCTGATCTCTTTGCTGGAAAACAGGGGGTTGTGTCATGATTAATCCATCAGCAAGGAATTAGTATGAATAAAAATATATCACTTCTATGAATTTATTACACTTTAGAGGTAAAAAAGAGAAAAGCTAAGAAAGCTAGGGGAAAAAGAAATAAAAAAAGCTCTAAACATTAAATACTTAATCAGTACTCAGTGTTTAGAACTTGAATTGGGGTCTCCAAGATGCCGTTGTAGGCTGTAACCCTTGAACCCGTGGTTCAAGGTGAACATAGTGCTATCACCATTAGGCTGCCTGAACGAATCAGGTATGCTCACAAGTAATAGATCACCACATTCTATTTTTTTTGAAATATCGGCTCAGGGGACTTACCCACTGACGAACATCTCAGAGAAATTAGGTGGGTGCTGTTAAGCACCTTATCTATGAACTATTGTATTATTTTAATTGTAGAAAGCAACCTATTATCTGTTAATTTCGTGGTGTGCGCATGCTTTCTGAACAAATCTACTTTGATGTTGAAAAAGTGCGATCATGGTGCTTGCCTTGATCGTGTAAAGCTTGTTCAATAGATTGTTGTAGCATTTTTATTTTCTCTTCCATATTGTAGGCATAGTCTCTCGTTTTTAACTTTTCTTCTGCCAACTCATGACTCATATTTAATGCCACGATAAAAATTAAGTGCTCAGTATTGGAAACACCACTGCGTTCTTTGAGATCTTGTAATCGTTGTTCAAGTTCAGCAGCAGAAGCCAGTAAAGCATCTTTTTGTTCTGGTGGGCAATTGACACGTAATGAGCGCCCAAAAATTTGAAGATCAACGGGTTGTGCGGACATGATTCCTTCCTGACATAAAATCTGTGCTACGTGTTTAGTAGTGTATACGGTTATAAGGCAGTATTAAACGCTATTACTGCAAAAATTCCAATGTTTAACATAGCTTAACTGGTACAGTGCGTTCTATTGATGGTAGCATATCTTGAACTATTCCCCTAAATGCGACGTTTATTCTTATGTCAATACAAAACACATTACCAGATTACTCAGCAATTGATTCATTATTACAACAACATGCCGTGCCTTTAACTGCCGCAGAGATGCATGGCTTAATTACTGGGTTTATTTGTGGAGCAGTACATGACAATAGTTGGAAAACTTTGTTACATGAACTGACTAATGAGGGCTTAGCGTTCCCTAAATCGTTATCAGAACCCCTTGAATCACTTTATCACGTCACTCATGAGCAACTTGATGACAGCGTATTTAATTTTTCTATGCTGTTACCTGACGATACAGAATCTGTTTTTCCTCGAGCTGATGCCCTTGCAGGGTGGGTTAATCATTTTCTATTAGGATTAGGTGTTGCACAATCTAAGTTATCTGAGCATAAAGAGTTGACGGAAGTTATCACTGATTTGCGTAATATTGGTGCATTAGGCTATGAAGAAGATGAAAATCAACAAGAGCTTGAAGATGCACTCGAAGAAGTTACAGAATATGTCAAAGTCTCTGTTCAGCTGTGCTATATCACTTTTGTCGCCTCAAAAGAGACAACAACAGAAAATGATAAACAAGATGAACAACGGACATTACATTAATAATTGCCTTATTAATTAGATAACCAAAAGATCAATAAAGGATAGGAGTGGGTATGAATAAGCAAGAATTTTTATCCCGTCGTCAGGCATTATTAGCTCAGATGAAACCAGCAAGTGCAGCTATCTTTTTTGCTGCGCCAGAAGCACAACGCAATGCTGATAGTGAATATCCCTATCGCCAACATAGTGACTTCTTGTATCTCACCGGATTTAGTGAGCCAGAAGCTATCCTTGTGTTGATTAAAAGTGATGAAACACATAATCATAGCGTACTGTTTAATCGGGTTAGAGATTTAACCGCGGAAATCTGGTTTGGTCGTCGTCTTGGGCAAGAAGCTGCCCCTGAAAAATTAGGTGTTGATAAAGCGCTACCTTACGAAGATGTAGGTGAGCAACTTTATCAATTACTCAATGGATTGGATATTGTTTATCATGCCCAAGGTGAATATGCGTTTGCCGATGAAATCGTCTTTAATGCTCTGGATACCTTAAGAAAAGGCTCTCGCCGTAATTTAAAAGCGCCACAAACGCTTATTGATTGGCGCCCAATAGTGCACGAACTGCGGTTATTTAAATCTGATGCTGAAATTGAATTACTGCGCAAAGCCGGAAAAATTTCTGCGTTAGCCCATACTCGTGCAATGCAAAAATGTCAGCCAGGTATGTATGAGTATCAATTACAAGGGGAAATTGAACATGAGTTTATCTCTCATGGTGCGCGTTTCCCTTCCTATAACAGTATTGTCGGTAGTGGTGAGAACGGTTGTATCTTACATTATACTGAAAATGAAACTAAAATGCGTGATGGGGATTTAGTCCTTATTGATGCAGGCTGTGAATATGAAGGTTATGCGGGTGATATTACGCGAACTTTCCCTGTTAATGGTAAATTTAGCCGTCAACAACGTGAAATTTACGAGATTGTTTTAAAATCACTCAATGTATCCCTCGAATTGTATAAACCGGGTACAAGCATCAAAGAAGTCACTAAACATGTCGTGTATATCATGGTGGAAGGCTTAGTTAAGCTCGGCATTATGCACGGTGATATCGAACACCTCATTGAGACAAAAGCCTATCAGCGCTTCTTTATGCATAGCTTAAGTCACTGGTTAGGTCTTGATGTTCATGATGTTGGACACTATGGCACCGATCGTGATCGTATCTTAGAGCCGGGTATGGTATTGACTATTGAACCAGGACTTTACATTGCGCCAGATGCGGATGTACCACAAGAGTATCGTGGTATTGGTATTCGCATTGAAGATGACATTGTTATTACTGAAACAGGTAATGAAAATTTAACGGCTATGGTTGTTAAAGATCCTGATGAAATTGAAGCTCTGATGGCAGGAAAAATTTAAGGCTAAAATCAGCATGAATGTGATTATTGTGGGTGGTGGAATGGCGGGTGCAACGTTAGCACTAGCACTTTCTGCATTAAATAAGGGTAATATTTCCATTTCGCTTATTGAAGCGCGAGAGCCAGATAATGGGCATCCCGGATTCGATGCTAGAGCGATCGCTTTAGCGCATGGCACAGCAAAGCGATTAGCACAAATCGGATTATGGTCGGTCTTAAAACCCTTTGTGACACCTATTAATCACGTTCATGTTTCTGATAGAGGCCATTGCGGTTTTGTGAACATAAATGCACAGGACTACGATATTGACGCACTCGGTTATGTTATTGAATTACATGATGCGGGGCGTCAACTGTTTGCACAGTTGAAAAAACAACCCAATATTACGCTATATTGTCCCGCTAAAGTGGAGCATGTTCAGCGCCATCTCGATAACGTTGAAGTGACACTTGATGATGGTACGCAACTTAGCGGTGATTTACTGGTTGCCGCAGATGGTACACATTCACCCATTGGTCATCAATGTCATATTCAATGGCAGAAAACGCCTTATCATCAAGTTGCGGTGATCGCCAATGTAAAAACAGAGATTGATCCCAAAGGTTGTGCATTTGAGCGATTTACACAATTTGGTCCATTAGCAATGTTACCCATGAGCGAAGGGCGTAGTTCATTGGTGTGGTGCCATCCTATTGAAAAATTAGAGCAAGTTTCACAATGGGATGATCAAACAACCATTGCACAGTTACAACGGGATTTTGGCTGGCGTTTGGGTAAGATTGAACAAGTAGGGCAGCGTCATTGCTATCCATTAGTTTTGCAAAAAGCACAGCAAATGATCAGCCATCGTTTAGCATTGATAGGTAATGCATCTCAAACCTTGCACCCTATTGCAGGGCAAGGTTTTAATCTTGGTTTACGCGATGTAATGACATTAGCCAATACATTAACCTCGGCCATACAATCAGGTCTTGATATCGGCAGTTATCGCGTATTATCACAATATCAACAGCTTCGCGAACAGGATAGAGAAAGTACTATCACGATCACTGATGGCTTAGTGAAAGTGTTTGCGAATCGTTGTATGCCGTTAATTATCTCCCGTAATCTAGGCTTAATGACGATGGAATTAGTGCCTGCACTTCGTAACAAATTAGCACACCAAACATTAGGTTGGACAAACTGAGCATAATTGCTTTTTAGGATACTTTTATTATGAAATCATTTGATGTTGTTATTGCTGGTGGTGGAATGGTCGGGCTTGCATTAGCCTGCGGATTACATGGCTGTGGATTACGTATAGCGATAATAGAAAATCACCCAGTAACCACGCATTTCCATCCGCAAGATGATTTTGCATTACGGGTATCTGCGATTAATACTGCCAGTGAGTTATTACTCAAGAAATTGGGGGTATGGGAAAACTTAACGGCATTACGTACAGCCCCTTATCAAGGTATGGAAGTATGGGATCAAGATAGTTTTGGACGTATTGCGTTTTCAGCGCAACAAGAAGGGTTATCTCATCTTGGCACTATTATTGAAAATCATCTTATTCGTGAAGTGCTGTGGCAAAAGGTCACCAGTCATAGTGATATTACCTGTTATTCCCCTGCTCAAATTGAACGCATTGTGTGGGGAGAAAATGAAGCCTTTATCAGTTTAAATGACGGCGAAATGTTAACCGCTAGGCTGGTTGTTGGCGCCGATGGTGCGAATTCTTGGTTGCGTAAAAATGCTGATATTCCACTGACTTTTTGGGATTATGAACATCACGCTTTAGTCGCAACCATACGCACAGAACAACCCCATGATAATGTGGCGCGCCAAGTGTTTCATGGTGAGGGGATTTTAGCCTTTTTACCTCTTGCAGATCCTCATACTTGTTCTATTGTGTGGTCGCTACCTAGCTCATTGGCTGAAGATTATAAGAGTGCAGATAAAACGCGATTTGAACGTACGCTAGGTGTTACTTTTGATATGTGCTTAGGCCAGTGTGAATTAGTCAGTGAACGTATGACAATTCCATTAACGGGGCGCTATGCACGTCAATTTGCCGCTCCACGGTTAGCGCTATTAGGTGATGCCGCGCATACCATCCACCCTTTAGCTGGACAAGGGGTTAATCTTGGCTTTATGGATGTTGCTGAATTAATTGGTGAAATCCGTCGTTTAAAAGCAGAAGGTAAAGATTTTGGTGAGTATCTCTATTTAAGACGTTTTGAGCGCCGCCGTAAACATGCCGCTGCGGTCATGTTAGCGACTATGCAAGGGTTCCGCGAATTATTTGAAGGTAATAACCCTATTAAAAAGTGGGTGCGTGATATCGGTCTTTCGTTAGCAGATAGTTTACCAGGAGTAAAACCAAAGTTACTTGAACAGGCGATGGGACTTTCTGATTTACCAGAATGGCTAAAGCATAAAAATTCTGTTTCAGCTGAAAAAATCTAATTCAACAGCCATTTCACATTACTTTTCTTTATAACAGACTGGAAAAATAACACTAAAAATAGCTATTTTTTCAGTCTATTCTTTGTATTGCTCCCCTTTTTTTAGTCATTATTCACTAAAAATGAGGGCTGATACGCATAATTACAATCATTCATTCTGCATACTTATTTCTCTACATTATGATTGGTAGAGGTAATACCCTATTTTAACTTATGGTTTATTTTTTCTCTTAGTGATAAGTTCAAAGTAAAGGTATCGTTTGCGTTGTACGTTAATTGCTCACATTTGTTAAAATAATGTTTAAAAATAAACTTAAGCTTGTAATTAACACGCTGATTTTTAATCAAGTTTAATTTTATATTTAACAAATTGCGTTCTCTGGATCATCTAAACTAAAAATAGAAAGAGGGAAGAATGGCAAAACAGACTCCGTTATATGATGAGCACGTCGCCTGTGGTGCTCGTATGGTTGATTTTCATGGTTGGATGATGCCACTGCATTATGGCTCTCAAATTGATGAACACCATAATGTGCGTCAAGATGCAGGTATGTTTGATGTATCTCACATGACGATTGTTGATTTACATGGCCCGCAAGTTAAAGACTTTCTACGTTATCTATTAGCGAATGATGTCGCTAAACTCACCGAAAAAGGCAAAGCACTTTATACTGGTATGCTAAATGCGTCTGGTGGTGTGATTGACGATCTGATTGTTTACTACTTTGATGAGACTTTCTATCGTCTGGTGGTTAACTCCGCAACCCGCGAAAAAGATTTAGCGTGGATCACTGAGCATGCCAAAGATTATGTCGTCGATATTCAAGTACGTGATGATTTAGCATTAATTGCAGTACAAGGCCCTCACGCACAAGAAAAAGTACAGCGTTTATTAAGTGAATCGCATCGCCAAATAGTGGCAGCGATGAAGCCTTTCTATGGCGTACAACTTGATGATCTCTTCGTCGCGACGACAGGTTATACCGGTGAAGCAGGTTATGAAATCGCCATGCCAAAAGAGCAAGCTGTTGATTATTGGCAAAAGTTATTAGCAGTGGGGGTTAAGCCCGCGGGGTTAGGTGCTCGAGACACTTTACGTTTAGAAGCGGGTATGGATCTTTATGGTCAAGAGATGGATGAAACTATTAATCCTCTTGAGGCTAATATGGGATGGACGATTGCCTGGTTACCCGAAGATCGTCAATTTATTGGTAGAGAAGCATTAGAAAAATTACGCGCAACAGGCACAGATAAACTGGTTGGTCTGGTGATGCGAGAAAAAGGGGTGTTACGTGCAGGTAGTGCCGTGCACTTTACCGATGATTTAGGTGAATTAAGAGAAGGCGTTATTACTAGTGGCACATTTTCACCGACATTGGGCTTTAGTATTGCATTAGCCAGAGTACCCGCAGGTATTAAAGATAGCGCAATTGTTTTATTGCGTAATCGTGAAATACCGGTAGAGGTGGTAAAACCTGGTTTTGTTCGTTCAGGTAAAGCATTGGTATAAAGCATTATTATTTTAAATGGAGAGTACGGTCAATGAGTCAAATACCTAGTGAATTAAAATATGCGCAATCTCATGAGTGGATCCGTTCTGAAGGCAATGGCGAATACACTATCGGCATCACTGAACATGCTCAAGAGTTGTTAGGTGATATGGTGTTTGTTGATCTTCCTGATGTAGGCAGTGAAGTTGATCTTGGGGATGATTGTGCTGTGGCTGAATCAGTAAAAGCTGCATCAGATATTTATGCCCCATTATCTGGCGAAATTATTGCAGTAAATGAGGAGTTGGATGGTTCACCAGAGCTGGTTAATAGTGATCCTTATGGGGATGGATGGTTATTTCGCATAAAAGCAAAAGATGAAAGCGAATTAAACGATCTCCTTGATGCGGCTGGCTACCAAGAGTTAGTTGAAAACGAAGAGTAAAAATAAACGCCTCGTCATTAAAAAGTCGGGGCGTTTTTATTTATCAGCCTATTTTCAAATCAGTAAAAACAGCTTATCCATTTATTGTGAATTCAGGAATTACCCGCAATGACACAAACTTTAACTCAATTAGAATATCGTGATGAATTTATTCGTCGCCATATTGGCTCATCGCCAGAACAGATTAAAGAGATGCTTGATGTTGTTGGCATCTCCTCATTAAATGAATTAACACAAAAGATTGTTCCCGATAATATCCAATTAGCAACGCCGCCTAATGTCGGAGGGGGGGCTACTGAACAAGAAGCATTAGCAGAACTAAAAGCGATAGCCCGTAAAAATAAACGTTTTACCTCTTATATCGGTATGGGATATGCGCCTTCTGTATTGCCTCCTGTTATTTTACGTAATTTGCTAGAAAATCCAGGTTGGTATACCGCTTATACTCCTTATCAGCCAGAAGTTTCTCAAGGGCGTCTTGAATCATTACTTAACTTTCAACAAGTAACCATTGATTATACCGGCATGGATTTAGCCTCTGCTTCGCTATTAGATGAAGCTACTGCTGCCGCTGAAGCTATGGCAATGGCAAAACGTGTTAGTAAACTAAAAAATGCGGAGCGTTTTTTTGTCGCTGATGATATTCATCCCCAAACACTAGATGTAGTAAAAACCCGAGCTAACACCTTTGGTTTTGAAGTGATTGTCGATAAAGCTGAAAAAGTGTTAGAGCTAGAAGGTGTCTTTGGTGTGCTATTACAGCAAGTCGGCACAACCGGTGAAATTCATGATTATAGTCAGCTCATTAGTGAACTAAAAACGCGAAAAATTATTACCAGTGTAGCGGCTGATCTAATGGCACTGGTGTTATTAACGGCTCCAGGGCAACAAGGAGCGGATATTGTATTAGGCTCAGCCCAACGCTTTGGGGTGCCAATGGGATATGGTGGTCCACATGCTGCTTTCTTTGCCTGTCGAGATGAATATAAACGAGCCATGCCAGGACGTATTATCGGTGTCTCGCGTGATGCTGCAGGTAACAGAGCGTTACGTATGGCAATGCAAACTCGTGAACAGCATATTCGCCGTGAAAAAGCTAACTCGAATATTTGTACTTCACAGGTATTACTGGCCAATATTGCTGCCATGTATGCGGTATATCATGGGCCTGAAGGTCTAAAAAATATTGCTCAGCGTATTCATCGCTTAACGGATATTTTAGCCGCGGGTTTAATTCAAAATGGCATGACATTACGCCATCAGACATGGTTTGATACTTTAACCGTTGAAACAGCGGATAAAGCGGGTGTATTACAACGTGCTAAAGATGCTGAAATTAACTTACGAACCGATATTGTTGGCGCAGTAGGTGTCACTTTAAGTGAAGTGACGACTCGCGAAGATGTTGTCAGATTGATTGAGATTATCAGTGGTAAAGCTTTCTCTGATGACATTGATACATTAGATGCATTGGTAGCTTCTTCATCGACCTCAATTCCAACGGCAATGTTGCGTAAAGATGCGGTGTTAACCCATGAAAACTTCCATCTTTATCACAGTGAAACTGAAATGATGCGCTATATGCATCGTTTAGAAAATAAAGATTTAGCGCTTAACCAAGCAATGATCCCGTTAGGCTCATGTACTATGAAGCTTAATGCTGCGGCTGAAATGCTGCCGATCACATGGCCTGAATTTACCGAAATGCACCCATTCTGCCCACCTTATCAAGCGCAAGGCTACCAGATAATGATTGAGCAGCTATCTAATTGGTTGGCTGCCATAACGGGTTATGATGCGATGTGTATGCAACCTAACTCAGGGGCGCAAGGGGAGTATGCTGGATTGTTAGCTATTCGTCGTTACCATCAAAGCCGAGGAGAAGGAAATCGCCATATCTGTTTAATTCCAAGCTCAGCCCATGGTACAAACCCTGCATCAGCCCATATGGCGGGTATGACGGTGGTTGTCGTGGGGTGTGATGAAAATGGTAATATCGACATTGCAGACTTAAAAGCGAAAGCAGAGAAGCACCAAGCTGAGCTTTCTTGTGTGATGGTGACTTATCCTTCAACTCACGGTGTTTATGAAGAGGGTATACGTGAAGTTTGTGAGATCATTCATCAATATGGCGGACAGGTTTATCTTGATGGCGCCAATATGAATGCGCAAGTGGGGATCACGACCCCAGGCTTTATCGGCTCTGATGTATCACACTTAAACTTACATAAAACTTTCTGTATCCCCCATGGCGGTGGTGGCCCAGGTATGGGACCTATTGGCGTAAAAGCACATTTAGCGCCATTTGTACCTGGACATAGTGTCGTGGAAATGGACGGTGTTACGACCCAAGGTGCCGTGTCAGCAGCACAATTTGGTAGTGCCTCAATATTACCTATTAGCTGGATGTACATCCGTATGATGGGCTCAGAAGGGCTTAAACAAGCGAGCCAAGTAGCGATTTTAAATGCTAACTATATTGCTCAACGCTTAAAAGATGACTATGACATCCTCTATTCTGGGGCGGAAGGTTATGTTGCCCATGAATGTATTATTGATATTCGTCCACTCAAAGCTAACTATGGTATCAGTGAAATGGATGTGGCGAAGCGTCTAATTGATTACGGCTTCCATGCGCCAACCATGTCATTCCCTGTTGCGGGGACATTAATGATTGAGCCAACAGAATCTGAAAGCAAAGTTGAAATTGACCGCTTTATTGATGCGTTACTCTCGATTCGTGCTGAAATTGCACAAGTCGATGACGGGGTATGGCCGATTGATGATAATCCGCTAGTGAATGCACCACATACACAGTATGAATTAGTGCAAGAATGGTCACATAGCTATAGCCGTGAATGTGCGGTATTCCCAAGTGAAGCAACGAAACGCAATAAATATTGGCCGGCAGTAAAACGCCTTGATGATGTTTATGGTGATCGTCATTTGCATTGTTCTTGTGCGCCAATAAGTGATTATGAGTAAAGGTTAATTTAGCGCTATTACTAAATAAAATACCGAGGGTAAATTCAAAATCTACCTTCGGTATTTTTTTGGTCAGTATCAAATGAACAGCAAAAAATTATTTTAACCAGCCTTTTTTCTGAGCCTCTAGTAATTGAGGATAGAGGTATTGCCAAAATTCTGGCCACTGTTTTTCGATAAATAGATTTCGTGCAATCACTTGTTCTAAACGGATATTATTTTCAACCCAGCTTTGCCCTTCGTTATGTAGATTCATTAACATTGGCATTGCGCGATCTAAAATATTGGCAAATTGTGACTCAGGGGTTTGTGCTGCATCATATTCAAGCCAGAGATTAAGAAAATATTCACTTTGTGGTGCAGGTAACAACGAAAAAATACGTCTGGCTGCTTTTTGCTCTTGCTCTTTAATCGCTTCACGAGCGGCAACATCATAAACCATCACATCACCAGCATCGATTTCGACAATATCATGCACTAAAGCCAGCTGGATCGCTCTACCTATATCAATATCACCGGCATAAGGTTGAAAACTCATTGCTGCAACAGCAAAGTGCCAACTATGCTCAGCGGTATTTTCAGCACGGCTATTGTCTAATACATTATTTTTGCGGTAAACGCGTTTGAGTTTATCGAGTTCAATAATAAAATTGATGGTATCTGAAAAGGGGCCAAAAGCCCCATTAGTTTGTTGTGTCATAAAAATCCGTTCATATGGAAGTGCTATCACTCATCTTCTAAAGAGTAAGGCAAAGGTTTAATCGTTAAGCGGCTGGTGGTATCACCTTGGACACGAAATACGCTGTCAGCATCCATATCATTATTCATCACCACTTCGGCGATAATCGTGTTATCGGCCATACGAACCGCACTTAATACCGTGCCTGTTTTGCGCCATTTATCTTCACCTAATTGCCACTCAACGCTACCGCCAATGTCGGGCAATTGTGCTGCGCCACCTGATAACAGATACATAGCACGTTTATTTGCGCCTCTGAATTTGGCACGAGACACCATTTCTTGACCTGTATAGCAACCTTTTTTAAAGCAAATACTTAATGGTAATGCTTGTAAGTTAGTCGCTTGTGGTAAGAATTGTTCGATATTAGGGGTATCAATAATGGGATAACCCGCCTCGATATCAAGGGCTAACCACTGGTCACTATCACTGGTTTCTGCGGGCAATGTCGTGGCTAGTTTTTTGGCAGTCTCTTCATCTGTAACAATTAAAAAGCGCTCTGTAGGTAACGGGAGTTGCAGTAAGTAGCTATTTTGGTGATTAACCACTTCATTGGCTTTACGGGGGATCTCAGGGAAGAATTCCGCTAAGGCTTGTGCCGCGCCTTGCCCCGCAAGTCCTAATAACACCGCATCTGTATTTTCAGTAAAAGTCACTTTTGAAAATACGGCGTATTTTTTAAGCTCAGTAAGTTGTTTTTCAGCAACATTTTTCCGCAATATATAAGCAAATCCTGCTTGTTGATGGAAAATGCGCAATGTACTCCACATTTTCCCTTTAGCTTCACAATGAGCGGCTAAAGTGTGCTCTGTAGTCGGTAATGCGGCAATATCCGCTGTTAGTTGGCCTTGTAAGTATTTTTCACTATCAGCCCCTGTTGCAGTTATCAATGACCAATCATCTAAAGAGATCAAGGTGAGTGGTAAATTGATTGCGGCATGAGGGCGTTTTGTCTGAGTAGAATTTTGAGTCATGACATCACCCGCTATGTAGTTAATCCGATACACTGTTTATGGTAAAAGAGTCACAAGACAATGCAAGTCATTATTATTTTCAGCGCACAGAAAGAATTTTGTGCATAACAATTTATTGATGCTTCAAAGCGTTGCTATTGGACGAAAGCGACAAATTGTGATCATTTTGATGTTAAAAAGAGTGCGATAAGACTATCATCAAGGCAGGAAGAAATAGTGGTATTTCTTGAAGTGAACATATTAAAGAGCAGAATATGACTATCGATATAGAAAATAAAGCACGAATAAATTGGGCATGTCGCCGTGGAATGCGTGAACTAGATATTTCTATCATGCCTTTTTTCGAAAACGAGTACGACACACTCTCTGATGACGACAAAAGGCTCTTTGTTCGTTTACTTGAATGTGCTGATCCTGATTTATTTAATTGGTTGATGAACCACGGCCGCCCTGATGATGAAGATCTTTATTACATGGTAAAGTTAATTCAAGAGCGTAATAGAATTCGTATGGCTGAAATTGTTAATAAGTATTAGTACTAATAAAAATAGAATATAAAACCAAGTGCATTAAATAAAGCCTGAAGTACTAAGTATCACGCCCTTATTCATTAAATGAATAAGGGCGTTTTAGTAAGTAAAAAACGAAGAATAGAAAATTTTAATGAGGTAATATTAAATCTTAGTGACAATAATTTTGCGTAGCATTTCAAAGAAAAAATAGAGGATCGTCATTTTATTTTTTATATTCTCCTTTTTTTACAAAAATCAGTTATGCTATTAAAAAACGACGACGATATCTTGTTGTAATAATAAGATATTAAAGCAGGAGCTAATATCACTCGTGACTTTATGGAAATCACATTTAACAGTTTCTTGGTTTACACAGTTATTTTCAACTAGTGTTTACGTTATTTTTGAAATAGCATTGCTGTTATATCCTTGGCCACCTGGCTTTATTTATATCTGGGTTCCTTTGTTACTTTTACTTATATTAGGTTGGTATTTTAGCCAAAAAAATATCAATAAAAGGAAAGGGGATTTAGTGCTGCTTAATGGCAATCGTATTCAATGGAAATATCATGAATGGCAGATTGCAAAACAACCGTGGATCAGCCGATTTGGTGCAAAAATAACGTTAGATTCTATCTTAAATAATAAGCAAATCACGCTATGGGTTGCTTTTGATAGTATGCCGGAAAATGAGTGGCGAAATTTTTCACAACTGCTGATGCAATACCCAGATATTTAATTCTGGGTATGTATATAAACCGTTAGAATGCTTACTGATTGACTAAGGTTAAAAGTGTTACCTTGCGGTAGATAACCTGAAGCAATAGATTGATTGCGATTTACAAGTTTTCTTCTATTTCTCGTAAAATTTGCATACACCACTGTGATAAACGTTCATCACTTTCTTCAAATTGATTCACCTCATCTAATGCGAGCCCGACAAAATGTTTACCATCATCAGTAAGTGGTTTAGGACTGGTAAATTCATACCCTTCAATAGGCCAAAAACCGATAAATTTAACACCACTTGGCAGTAAATGGTGGTAGAGCATACCTAATGCATCTAAAAACCATTCACCATAATCAATTTGATCCCCCATTCCATACATAGCAACGAGTTTATCTTTGAGATCTAATGTTGGTAGCGTTTCCCAAATTGCGAGCCAATCTTCTTGGATCTCACCAAAGTCCCAGGTTGGAATACCTAAAATAAGAATGTCATACTCTTGCATCAGAGTAATATCGCACTCTTGAACATTATGAAGATCAATAAACTCTTCACCGAGAATGTCACGAATTTTCTCTGCCGCCATTTCGGTATAACAGGTGCTGGAACCGTAAAATAGACCAATTTTCATAAAGATTTTTAGGATATTTTTGCTAATAAAGGTCACTATTGTACCAGAAAACTTTTTCTATGAGGCATAATGTACAAGTAACAACGTAAAGAAGAGAGAGTAAACCCGTGACCCAGACCAAGTTATCGACACAAACGACAACAGATAATAACCAAGAAGATAATGACGTTATCATAGAACAATTTCTCGATAGTATTTGGCTAGAGCAAGGGTTATCTGCGAATACACTCAGCGCTTATCGTTTAGATTTGCAGGCGTTAAGCCAGTGGCTGGTCACACAAAAACTCAATTGGTTATCGGTGACGACGTTAGATTTACACGCTTTTCTTGCCACTCGTTTGGATGAGGGCTATAAAGCAACCAGTGCGGCACGACTGTTAAGTACCTTACGTCGGTTTTTCCAATATCTTTATCGTGAGAAATTACGCCAAGATGATCCCAGCGCTTTGCTTTCTACACCTAAATTACCCAAACGTTTACCCAAAGACTTAAGTGAACAGCAAGTAGAAAATTTACTTAGTGCTCCTTGTATTGATGAGCCAATAGAATTACGCGACAAAGCGATGCTTGAGGTTCTTTATGCCTGTGGATTACGGGTTTCTGAGCTAGTAGGATTGTCTTTATCTGATATTAGCTTACGGCAAGGGGTGTTACGTGTGATAGGTAAGGGCGATAAAGAACGATTAGTTCCTTTAGGTGAAGAAGCTATTTACTGGTTAGAACAATATCTGCAATATGGTAGACCAGCCCTTATGCAAGGGAAAACCGATGATATTGTGTTTCCAAGCTTAAGAGGCCAAAAAATGACGCGACAAACATTTTGGCATCGTATAAAACATTACGCGGTGATCGCCGGAATTGATTCAGAGAAATTATCACCCCATGTGTTACGCCACGCCTTTGCAACACATCTATTAAATCATGGAGCAGACTTGCGTGTTGTACAGATGTTATTGGGGCACAGTGACCTCTCTACAACACAGATTTATACCCATGTTGCTACAGAGCGCTTAAAAGTGCTTCATCAGCAACATCACCCAAGGGGATAACCGCCGAATGGCTGGTGTTAAATAGGAATTCAAATGAAAAAGAAATTACTCTGGTTACCCATTTTATTCAGTATGGTGTCAATGCCAGTGTTTGCAGATAACGCTGCTATTAAAGCGCAACTGGCAAAAATGCAGATAAAAGCAGAGAGCATTCAACCGACACCGATAGTGGGTTTAAATGCAGTGCTTTCTGATAAAGGCATTTTTTATATTACTGATGATGGGAAATACCTTACAGCAGGGCCGATTTATAATATTAATGGTGAGGAGCCTGTTAGTATCGCTAATCAAGTGATCATGAAAAAAATTGATTCACTGAAAAATGAAATGATTGTTTATAAGGCTGCTAATGAAAAATATGTGATCACGGTTTTTACCGATATTAGTTGCCCTTATTGCCAAAAATTGCATCAAGAAGTACCAGAGCTAAATAAACAAGGTGTCACGGTACGTTATTTGGCTTTTCCTCGTAACGGGGTGAAAAATAATGTGGTCAGTCAACAGATGAATGCCGTATGGTGTAGCGGTTTTCCTAAAAAATCACTCGATAGTGCGTTTAAAGGTGACAAAATTATTGCGATTGATGACTGTAAAAAAATTAATATCAATGAGCACTTTAAACTTGGCACTATGATGGGCATTCAAGGTACGCCTGCGATTGTATTACCTGATGCGAGTATTTATGGCGGATATATATCGGCGACTAATCTACTTGAATTATTAAATAAAAAAGAGAAGTGATAGCGTTTTATGGTTACTATTGAACCGACATTACGTCGGCGTGTGGCGAAAGCAACAGCATTGCCAGAAAGCCTCGATCCCTTATTACGGCAAATTTATGCCAATCGAGGTATTACCTCTGAAACTCAGCTCGAGCGCTCGTTAAAGGGCTTATTGCATTATCAAGATTTAAACGGTATTGATGTTGCTATCTCTTTATTAGTTGAGGCATTAAAGCTGCAATCGCGGATCGTTATTGTAGGGGATTTTGATGCCGACGGGGCAACCAGTACAGCTCTTGCTATTAAAGCGTTACGGCAAATGGGATTTCAGCAAGTAAGTTACCATATTCCTAATCGTTTTGATGATGGTTATGGACTTAGCCCTCAAGTGGTTCATGATGTGGCGAAGAAAGGCGTAGATCTGATTATTACGGTTGATAATGGGATCTCCTCTTTTGAAGGTGTTGATGTTGCTCATGAATATGGTATCCGTGTATTGGTTACTGATCACCATTTGCCGGGGCACTCCCTTCCTCAAGCTGATGCAATTATCAATCCTAATTTAGCGGATTGTGCCTTTTTGTCGAAATCATTAGCGGGTGTCGGTGTCACTTTCTATTTAATGACCGCATTAAGAGCTGAATTAGAAAAACAAGGTTGGTTTACAGCACAGGGATTAGCTCGCCCCAATATGGCCGATTACCTTGATTTAGTCGCATTAGGCACGGTTGCTGATGTGGTTCCTCTTGATGAAAATAATCGTATTTTTGTTTATGAGGGATTACGCCGTATTCGTGCAGGACGTTGCTGTGCAGGGATCAAAGCCTTGACGGAAGTTTCACGTAAAACGTTGTCACAATTAGTCAGCAGTGACTTAGGTTTTGCATTAGGGCCAAGACTTAATGCGGCAGGGCGTCTTGATGATATGTCTGTTGGCGTTGCTTTACTGTTAACTAATGATATTGGTGTCGCCCGTGAAATTGCCAATGAACTGGATGGATTAAATCAGACTCGTCGTGAAATAGAAGCGGGAATGCAAGAAGAAGCATCGACAATTTTTCGCCAATTTATCACCACACAAGATGACTTACCGAATGGATTAGCTATTTATCATCCTCAGTGGCATCAAGGTGTGGTTGGCATTCTCGCTTCACGAATTAAAGAAAAACTACATCGCCCAGTGATTGCTTTTGCCCCAAGCGGTGATGGTTTACTAAAAGGCTCCGGACGCTCTATTCATGGTGTACACTTGCGAGATGCATTAGAACGTTTGAATACGTTAAATCCGGGATTAATGGTGAAGTTTGGTGGCCATGCGATGGCGGCAGGACTATCTCTGGAAGAAGATAAATTTCCACTTTTTCAGCGTCACTTTTCGGCACTTATGGCGGAATTAGTTTCTGCTGAACAATTACAAGGCGTGATTTTAACAGACGGCGAGTTAAGCGACAGTCAGTTATCTTTACCTATTGCGGAAATGTTAAGAGAAGCAGGGCCTTGGGGACAAGCCTTTCCTGAGCCACTTTTCGATGGCAAATTCACCTTACTACAGCAACGTATTGTGGGAAGCAAACATTTAAAAATGATGCTTCAACCGATAAATAGCCATGTAATGATTGATGCTATTGCATTTAATGTTGATGTTAATATATGGCCGGATAACAGTATTAAAACGGTTGAGCTTGCTTACCGATTAGACGTCAATGAATTTAGAGGACAGCGCAATGCACAACTGCTGGTGGAGCATATTTGGCCTTGCTAATCGCGATAGATAAGTCATTTTATGGTTGTATTGGGCAGCGCGCTGTTATGAGCACAATAATCCGATAGACAATTGTATATAAATGCTATAAACCCGCGCTGAGATCCGTTACAATATGCGGTTCAAAATTTATTCCAATTGTTTTTAAAAACAACGTTAAGACGAAAAAGTATGTTTGAAATCAATCCAGTAAAACACCAAATTGAAGAAGTCGCTGAGCGGACTCAAGTCCTCAGGGGGTATCTTTGACTATGATGCCAAGAAAGAGCGTTTAGAAGAAGTCAACGCAGAATTAGAGCAACCTGATGTGTGGAATGAGCCTGAAAAGGCGCAGGCGTTAGGAAAAGAACGCTCATCTCTTGAAGCTATTGTAGAAACAATCGACCAACTCGAACAAGGACTAGAAGATGTTTCTGGTTTACTTGACCTTGCTGTTGAAGCCGATGATGAAGAAACATTTAACGAAGCAGTTGCTGAGTTAGAAGGATTAAACAAAAAGCTTGAGCAATTAGAGTTCCGTCGTATGTTCTCTGGTGAATATGACAGTGCTGATTGCTATCTTGATTTACAAGCAGGCTCTGGCGGTACAGAAGCACAAGATTGGGCAAGTATGCTAATGCGTATGTACTTACGTTGGGCTGAATCTAGAGGCTTTAAAACAGAAATTATTGAAGAGTCTGACGGTGATGTTGCAGGTTTAAAATCAGCAACAATCAAAATCATAGGAGAATATGCCTATGGTTGGCTACGTACAGAAACCGGGGTTCACCGTTTAGTGCGTAAAAGTCCATTTGACTCCGGCGGACGTCGCCATACTTCATTTAGCTCTGCTTTTGTTTACCCTGAAGTTGATGACAATATTGATATTGAAATCAACCCAGCCGATCTGCGTATCGACGTTTACCGCGCATCAGGCGCTGGTGGTCAGCACGTTAATAAAACAGAATCTGCGGTACGTATTACCCACGTTCCTACAGGGCTTGTCACACAATGCCAAAATGATCGCTCTCAACATAAGAACAAAGATCAGGCAATGAAACAGATGAAAGCGAAGTTGTATGAACTGGAAATGCAAAAGAAAAATGCAGATAAGCAAGTGATGGAAGATAATAAGTCAGATATTGGCTGGGGTAGCCAAATCCGCTCTTATGTTCTAGATGATTCACGAATTAAAGATTTACGCACTGGTGTGGAAACGCGTAATACACAAGCAGTGTTAGATGGTGATCTCGATAAATTTATTGAAGCTAGCTTAAAAGCGGGCCTGTGAGGAAAAACATGTCGCAACAGCAACAAGGTGCGGAGCAGGCACCTGATTTAAATAACGAACTGCAAACTCGCCGCGAAAAATTATCAGCTTTACGTGATAATGGTAACGCATTCCCAAATGATTTCCGCAGAGATGCCATGTCTGACGAATTACATCAAAAATATGATGCAATGAGTGCAGAAGAGTTAGATGCTGCTAATGTGGAAGTTGCTATTGCAGGTCGTATGATGACTCGCCGTATTATGGGGAAAGCATCTTTCGCTACATTGCAAGACATGGGCGGCCGTATCCAGCTTTATGTCTCTCGTGATGATCTGCCTGAAGGCGTTTATAACGAGCAGTTTAAAAAATGGGATCTCGGTGATATTTTAGGTGGCCGTGGCCGTGTATTTAAAACCAAAACAGGCGAACTGAGTATTCATTGTACTGAGTTACGTTTACTGACTAAAGCACTACGTCCGTTACCTGATAAATTCCACGGTCTAGCTGACCAAGAGACACGTTATCGTCAGCGTTATTTAGACCTGATCTCTAATGAAAATTCACGTAATACTTTTAAGATCCGCTCGAAAATCATGTCTGCTATTCGCCAATTTATGGTGAATAAAGGCTTTATGGAAGTAGAAACACCGATGATGCAAACTATCCCAGGTGGAGCAAGTGCACGTCCGTTTATCACTCACCATAACGCGCTAGATATTGATATGTATCTACGTATTGCACCTGAATTATATTTAAAACGTTTAGTTGTTGGTGGGTTTGATCGCGTTTTTGAAATCAATCGTAACTTCCGTAATGAAGGTGTATCACCACGTCATAACCCTGAGTTCACAATGATGGAACTCTATATGGCTTATGCTGATTATCGTGATCTTATCGAATTGACTGAAGAGTTATTCCGTACATTAACTCAAGATGTATTAGGTTCGACTATCGTTAAATATGGTGATGAAGAGTTTGATTTCGGTAAACCGTTTGAAAAACTGACCATGAAAGAAGCTATTTGCAAATATCGTCCAGAAACCAATATGGCTGATCTAGATGATATGGATAAAGCCGTTGCTATTGCTCAATCTATTGGTATTAAGATTGAAAAGAGTTGGGGGTTAGGCCGTGTTCAATGTGAAATTTTTGAAGAAGTAGCTGAAAGTCATTTGATCCAGCCAACTTTTATCATTGAATATCCAGCAGAAGTTTCACCACTGGCTCGCCGTAATGATGATAATCCATTTATTACCGATCGCTTTGAGTTCTTTATTGGTGGTCGTGAAATCGGTAATGGTTTCTCTGAGCTTAATGATGCGCAAGATCAAGCGGAGCGTTTTGAAGAGCAAGTGCGTCAAAAAGAAGCGGGTGACGATGAAGCCATGTTCTTTGATCATGACTATATCACTGCATTAGAGCATGGGTTACCACCTACAGCAGGTTTAGGTATTGGTATTGACCGTATGGTAATGCTATTTACCAATAGCCATACTATTCGTGATGTTATTTTATTCCCAGCGATGCGTCCGGGAAAATAATTGTTGAGTCACGATAAATACGCTATATGAAAAAAGCCATCGTAAGATGGCTTTTTTATTGCTTAATTTTCAGTAAGTAACTTAAAAATAATAAGTTAATTATGAGCTTAAAAGCGCTAAAAAATGATGAAAAGCGACCAAGTGTGGTCGCTCTGTGGACAATTTTATCTATAAACTGAGACCTCCTTTTAATGGATTGTTTACAATCGCATCTTGTAAGAAATCGGGTGCAAAATGAGCATAGGTCATCGTTTGTTTTAAACTGGCATGCCCTAGAATTCTTTGTAATGTGATGATGCTACCGCCGTTGATCATGAAATGCGTAGCGAAAGTATGACGCAACACATGTGTAGCTTGTCCGTCGGGCAAAGAAGGTTTTACACTTTTTAGTATTTTTCTAAATACTTGATATGAAACGGAGGAAAATAGGAGGTCTTTTTTTCCTTTGCATATTTGATCGCAGAGTTCTTTCGATATAGGGACAATGCGCGCTTTTTTTGTTTTAGTGTAAGTAAAACGTACTTTGTTTTCAATGATATGCTCTCGTTTCAGTTTCATTGCTTCGCCCCATCTAGCCCCCGTACTTAAACAAAATACGGCAATGTTATAATAATCACCTTCCAGATTAGCGAGTAGTTTTCGGGTTTCATCAAGGGTTAAGTAAGACATCTCACTCGCATTTATTTTTAATTTCTTGGCCTCAATAAAGGGATTTTCAGCCTCATATAATCCCATTTTAATTAATTGAGAGAATATACCTCGTATAGCATACAGTTCTCGATTAATAGTGGAGGGTTTTATCCCCTTAGCAAAACGCTCATTTTGATAAAATGAGATACTTTTTGATGTAACTTGAGATACATTGCTACTATGCATACCCTTACAGACACGCATTGCATTGTTGTAGTTAGATTTTCCGTTCTCGCTATGTTTACCGAACATGTTCCACCATAGCTCAACGAGTTCATCTAATGGGCGAATGTCTTTTAATTTTGTCCCCCATTCTTTTTTGCTGTGATTGGCCATTACATAACGTTCAAAGGCAATGGCTTCATGTTTTTTATTAAACTTCCGTCTGATCCGTTTTCCATTACGTCCAGTCGGTCTAATGTCCACTTCATATCGACCATCTTCAAGTTTCTTAATTGTCATAAGAAAGCTCTCCAATGGTAGAAAGGCTTTGTGAATCAATAAATTCACAAAATGCTTGATGTATTGTTATCCAATTTTCTTGTCTGAGTGGGATGATTGCGTGTTGTCTTGCCCACTGTGTGCGAGTGCCGGTGCGATTTGCCCAGCATCAGGATTGATTTCATCAAACATAAACCAAGTCATATATTTTCTAAATCTTGGAATTGAAAATAGTTTTGTTGCTGCTTCTAAAGACATATTCATTTTCCCTGATTCATATCCATGATATGTATGGTAATTAATCCCTGTTAAATCAGACATTTCCTTTAGTTTTAATCTTTCTGATTCTCTTATTAGTTTTAGCTTTTCATTTTTCGAACTTGACATAATTTTGCGGATCCTCTAAATTTTATTTGATACGAAACACCCACGTATAGCTACAAGGCGTAAAAGAGCGCCAAAGGGCGCTCATTAATAAGAGGTTACCAGATGTCGAAAGAAATCGAAATTCATAATATTGGTTCAGAATTTGTCACTGAGACAAAATTTGCCGGCTATATCGGTAAAACACCCAAAGCTGTGTCTGATATGCGTAAGGATGGGAAATTGCCTTATGTAGAAGTTAAGCACCCAGATAATTCCCGTGGTGAGTATTACATCGATGTAACCGATTGGAATAAAGGCTTGCGTATGGCACGTAAAAGAATGCCTAAAGAATTACGTGACGGCTGGCTGATATGGTTAGGAATGGGTGAACCACAATAACAAGGATGATGAAGGTGATAGTAAAGCAAATTACAGAGCATAGTTTTATGTATCGCGGTTTCACCATTATTAAACTGCCAAGAAAAGCAGTAACACCGATAACTCGTTATCACGTTTGGTTAGATGATCAGTCATTCGGTAAGTTTGATGCAATGGCAGAAGCAACGCATTATATCGACTTATTAAAAGGTGATATTCAATGAACCAATTAATTAAGCAAAGAAATAAATACAAACTAAACAGTGAATCTTTTACTTATAAAAGTAAAAAATATTCAAAAGCGGATAAAGCAACACTGGTTTTATGTGCCATTGTTATTGTTTCGTTTCTTGTGAAAGTTTCTATATAGGTGTTGTTATGAATGCTGCGGAGCTTATTCAAGCAAGAGAGCAACTACAAGGCAATGATGATTTTTATCAGTCTAAAGTGGTAAAGCATTATCGCAATGATGGTCTTTCATTTGATGAGCGCGTCAGTGGTATGAATAAAACAGCCGAAGTTAGGGCTGATTTATTAAGTAAGTTAAATAAAAATAGTGATGATATTTTGATTGGTGAGTTTCTTGATTATTTAAGAAATGAAAATAATCGTATATATCAGATGATTTATTACCTTGCTGAGATAGAAAAAGAAAAGAACGGAATAGATTATTTATTATTAAAGAGGAAAGATAAAATAAAAATCATTAATGCACTTCATCAAATCAAAGTATTGAGCGCATTAATCCCGAATAAATTAGCAATGCCTATTTAATTACACCTAAAAAATAAATGACATTTATTTGTCAGGACTTTTTATATCTGATTATCAGAGGTCTGATTATGTCTAAAGAAAGTGATGTAACCGATTTAATTAATGCCGTTCGAGAAGATGAAAGAAAATCTCGGGCGGTTCTTTTTTCTGCTCGTTTGCGCAAATTAGCATCAAAAGCACTAAGTGAACGAATGGAGCCTTCACAAGTATTTCAATTATTAGAAGGTGAAGCCGAGTCTATCGAACATCAAGCACAGGAATGGAATTATGTCTAAAGAAATGGATTTAGCCTGCGAACAATCACAGTTATTGCAAGATATTCAAATAAAAGCAGTAACAGGGCGTTACGTAGGTGTATCAGCGTTTGAATGTGAAGATTGCGGTCGTGAAATACCCGAAAAGCGCCGTATTGCGGTAATGGGATGCACCCGCTGTGCAGATTGCCAGACAGTGTATGAGCTGAAATCTAAGCATTATCGGAGTGTGTGAAATGGCGAATAAAACCATTCTGAAATGGGCGGGATCAAAAGTCCGTATCATGGATAAATTAATTCCACATTTGCCAAAAGCAAAGCGCTTAGTTGAACCGTTTGCGGGTTCTTGTGCTGTAATGATGAACACAGAATATAACGAATATTTAATTGCAGATGCCAATCAGGATTTAATTAGTTTATATCGTAATGTCGTAGAACATACTGAAATAATGGCGCGTAAAGAGTTTTATGCATGGGAAGAAACTAATCATAGAAATGATTACATTGCTATTAGGAAGTTATTTAATTCAATTAAGGTATTAGATAAAAGCGAGTGTGATAAATATATACAATCTGCTCGGTTTTTATATTTAAATCGTCATTGCTTTAATGGATTATGTCGATATAACAATTCGGGTGAATTTAATGTGCCATTCGGAACATATGCCCGTGTTTATTTTCCAGAGGAGGAAATCAGACAATTTGCTGAGAAAGCCACTAATGCCATTATCGCCTGTTTAGAATGGCAAGATACTTTGTCACTCGTTGATTTCGGTGATGGTGTTTATTGTGATCCTCCATATATGGGAGATGAAGGTAGTTTTACTAAATATCATCACACGGATTTTACTCACGCTCAGCAAATTGAGTTAGCTCAAGCATTAAAGGCATTAAATCAATCACAAGGTAACCCGATTACTGTCTCTAATTCCATTCACGCCAAAGAGCTGTATGCTGATCTCGGTTTTATTATTCACGAGATTGATGCACCTCGTTCTATTTCTGCAAATGGAAATCGCCAATCAGCAAAAGAAATTATCGCCGTTTTGCCGGAGGTGTGCTGATGGAACAGGGCTATGTCGATATTCAAGATCCAAAAAATGGGGTGCATATTACCGGCACTCGTTTTGCTATCGTTTATTGGAAAAAACAATTTGGATTAATCGAAGTCACTGTTATTGATGGTCGTGTGCGCCGTGAAGTGATTGCGTGGTATGACTCTGCGGTAAATGTGACTGCTGGCGTTGTTGGTGCGCATGTGAGTCGTGTTATTTGCGCAGAAATTAAGTCTATCTCTGAATTGATAGAGATAATGACTCACGTTGCTAAACTGTGCGAAACAGCCATTGAAATTATTGATCCGAAGCATTTAGGCGGTGTGCGGTAATGGCTAGCCGTCTAATTGATTTTTCTCAGCCTCCTGTTTCCTATCCTGCTGATATGCAATGGACATATTGGTGGAATGGGAAACAGCATGAGCCGGTTGTTTATGAAAGACCGCTTACCCGTGAGCAATTGGCTCAGGGGCAAGCGATTTTATTCGATATTGAAAAACTGCCTCGCTTTCTTAAATCTCGCCTATTTAAGTACATCGAACATCTTAAAAAAGAGAAAACGCCGAAAGAAGTTCATAACTGGCTGGTCTTTAAGTTCCATAAAAGCGTTTATCAGCGTTTGCAAGCCGTTAATGCGCGCTATGGTTTAGCGAAAGATAAACGTCAATTTTTGTTAGATAGAGATTTTGATCAAGCCATGTTCTTTAATCGCTTGCCCGATGCGCATGACAAAATATTGCGTCATATGGCGAAGTCATTTGCGAACGCGTGTGACAACTTATTCGATGAATTGGCTGATCAGGCAATTGCTGAAAATAACGGTGATCGTGAGGTGTTACTTAACCTAAAAGTGATTAACCCTATTTATCATCAATTAGGAGAGTTAATTACCTATTTGCATGTAACACCGTTGTTTTGGGGAAAAGCTCAAAAAGGAAAACTAACACCAGAAAATGCGTTGTCCGGATTAAACCGGTTAACAGATGAAAATTGGTGGCTGAAAAAGTTAAAAGCTCATCGCCAACGTTGGCGTGAGTCTTTGCATATTGCTTTTGGTGATGTGAATTCAGATAAGACACCTTACGCCAGTAAAAATGCGGTTCGTGAAGTCAGATCGCAACGTTTAGCGAATATGAATTATCTTGAAATGATGGATATTCAAGACGTTGAATCGGGTGATCGCTTCGATTTAATGGAAAAAGTATTAGCGAGTATCGCTAACCCTAAAATTCGCCGTATGGAATTAATGGCACAAGCCGCAGGTATTCAAAAAGTTGCAGAAGAACGGGGCGATATTGGTTTATTTATCACGTTAACCACCCCTTCAAAATACCATCCCACCAAGCAAATTAATGTTTCTAAAGATGAGAAAAAGAAAAAAGTTCTCATTAACGAGAAATGGAATAACAGTGCATACACCCCGAAAGATGGTCAACGTTATTTAGTGAAGGTGTGGGCGAAAATTCGCACTGCTTTTAAAGATAAAGGCATTAACTATTACGGGATCAGAGTTGTTGAACCTCATCATGACGCTACACCTCATTGGCATATGATGATGTTTCTGGATAAATCTCAACGTGCATCAGCGATTGAGACAATGCGTAAGTATGCCCTTGAAGAAGACGGCGAAGAACGGGGCGCAAAGAAACACCGTTTTGAAGCAAAGCATTTAAATAAAGGTGGTGCTACGGGTTATCTCGCTAAATATATTTCAAAAAATATCGACGGTTATGCGTTAGAGGGTGAAGTTGATGACGAATCGGGAGAGTTATTAACCGAGGTTGCATCAGCCGTTACTGCGTGGGCGTCTACTTGGCGTATTCCTCAATTTCACATGTTTGGCTTGCCGTCTAAAGGCGTATGGCGTGAGTGTCGTCGTATTCGTGGTGTGAGTATCGCTGATAAGTTGGGTGATATAGCGGAAAAAGTAAGAGCGTCTGCCGATGCAGGAGATTTCGCCGCTTATATTGAGCATCAAGGAGGGCCTAACGTTAAGCGTAACCTACAAACGTTATTAGTTGCTCGTACTGTTGCCGATGAGCCGAATTCTTATGATGAAGAAGTGATGCGAATAATCGGATTATATTCACCGATAAAAAGTAGCGATTTAGTAAAAACGCGTGAGCGTCAGTATCGTTTAGTTCGTAAATCTAAGCAGGATATTGAAGCAATTGAGCATAAGCGTAAGTCAGAAACGGGTCGGGTTTTGACTTTAAAAAGCGCGATCAGCGCGCCTCGGAGTCCTGTCAATAACTGTGGATCGGGCAGTTCACCCGATATTAAAAACCCACACGATAGGGGCTTAAAATCGCCCGTATGGGGGATTTCTGAGCCTGAATATTTCGACCTGCATTCACAATATAGCGATTGGGAGAAATCATTTGGCGAGGTTTTAGAGCATAAAAAGAGTCAGCGAATAATTTCAACGGTGTCATTAAGTGAAAATCAGGAACGTTTGATACCTGAATTCAAAGCCTTTGCCGAAAAAATGGGATTGGATTTACCACCAGACACAATGTGGTCAATGGTGATGAATGGTATGCGCCTTAGTTATGGCGATGAAGTGATTTGGTTTGAGAATGGGAGAGTTCAAATTTCATCAGGAAAATTAATGTTAACGAAATGAAGCAAAAACTACCTATAGTTCAGAATTAATATTTTTAGCTTTTCTTAATTTAGTGTGTGTATGTATATTAATTTATAGTTTATCGTTAAGTTAAAAATCTTAGAAAATTAGCCTACTTTAGCATTGGTTTAATATAGTTCAGCACTGGATTTTTATCTATTGATTAGAAATGTTAGATAAAAATTTATTTCTGAAATGTGATAGAGGTACTTATCTTTTTCTTAAATTATAGTAATAATTAAAAAAATTTATGAGTTTCATCTATTGGAGTTTTGAGAATGGCAGATGTTAGTTTAATAAAAAGTGCATTATTCAATATATCAATTGAAGACAGTTCAGTAACAGAACGACCACTTGAACAAAATAATGACTTCGTTACTTATTGCAGTAAAGTATTACAGGAATTAGTTAAAACGAAAAGAAATAAAGGATATAAATTTAGAGATATTAATGAGTTAGTTCCTAATCATGTTGTTTCACTTATCGTAAATCAGGACGAGTGGGAACTAAAAACAAAAAGTATTGCAGAAAAGTTATTAGATGTTGAAATCAAGGCGCAGGCTAATATTGAAAAATTAAACACACAAATAAAAAAAGGAGCTCTTTTAATTTTATTATTATTAATTGATAATAATAAACGATTTGCAATTCTTAAAATTGAGCATAATGGTTTTTTAGATGAGAAAGATGTTACCTTAAAACAAGGGCTACCTGAAAAAGCTCGATTACAAAAAACATGCTTAGTGTGTATTAATGATAGTAATAAAATTGAGCATCTTCTCATTTCAGACAGTGGTGCTGGAATAAGTAAATATTGGTGGAATGATTTTTTAGCTACAGTAGAGTTATCAAATTCAGAAACAAATACTAAAAATGCATTTATGTCAATTGATAAGTTTTTAAAAGATGAAATTAAAGGGATATCACCAACGGATTATTGGCTTATTCGTAATGATACTATTACTTACTTTAGAAACAATGAAACATTTGCTTTTGATGACTTTGTTGAAAAAATTAATCAACATAACTTTGAGAATGAAAATTTAAGAGAAAAAAAGGAACAATTTATTGCAAAGCTAAGTAAATTGCCTGAAGATGAACGTAAGGGATTTGATACACAATTTGAGTTAGATGAAAAAGTTCTTAAAGCGAGAATGAAAAAGACCATTGTTCTTGATGAAAATTTTGAATTGAAAATAAATGGTGAAATATCTGATTTCTCTAATAAAATAAAGGCAGATATTGACTCATTAGGTAAATATATTAAAATATACTCAGATATAGGTTATAAAGAATTTGGTGGAATTGAAAATGAATGATCTTAGCTTGCTTGATCGATTATCAAGTTTTTTATTACAAACGGAACTCGTTTCTGTTTGTGATGATTTTAATAAATGTCAAGCTAAGTATAAGATTAAAAACACCGTCATGAATCATGATGGTGTTACTCTATTTCAAGCCATTAAAGCTAAGTGTCAAGATTTTAGTCTTAGCTTTGATATCAAGTTTAGTTTTAATAGCTTTGACCCTATATTAATAACAAGGCAAACAACAGACTCTATATTGCAAGATAAAATTGATAGTATAAAAGATAATTTTGATTTTTTGGATTGTAAAGATAATAATGAATTAAATAATTTAACAGGTCTTGAAGTAATTATCTATAAAAACGAGGCTATTGATAAATTAAATTCAACCCATATATTTGATATTAAATCATTTTTTTCAAGTTTCAAAAGTGGTCATGAGTTAAATTTCTTATTTAAATTAAAAGAGTTTAATATAAATAAAAAAATAAAATTCTTTTTATGGAATAAGGAAACAGAATTCAATACTTCTTATATATATTTTGTTTCAGCTTATAGTAATGTTAATGATATTGGTGAAAATAAAAATAGAGATTTAATAATTAATAAAAGAAATAAATCTTGTCATTTTGCTTTTGACTCTGAGTTAAAATTTGTTCCTGATGATTTTAAGTTATTATTACCTACTGAAAATGAAGATATAAACACATTATTTGACAATCTTGTTGTTACTTTATCTTTGGTTTACCTCTGTGATTACAGTGATTTTAAATTTGAAAGTAATGAATTAGTATTTAAATTAAAAGGTTATCGCTTAATTAATGATGTGATTTTAGTTGATGAAATTAAAAATAATTCAACAAGTATTCTTTATGATATTTATTTATGGGTTTATACTGATGGTAACTTTATTGATAAAATTGGATTGGCTAGAAATATTATATCTCTTTATATAAGAGAAAACGATATTACTAAACTTTCATCAGGTGTGTTAAAGTCTATTGAATCTGGTTATGATATTTATTTAAAAGAAAATGTAAAACAGTATATTGAAATAAAAAATAAAATTTCTGAATTTTTGCTATTACAATCAGATAAAGCTTCTGAAATAACTAAGAATATGTTTTCCTCATTAAAATCAAGTCTATGGAGTATTGTTACATTTTTTATCAGTATATTCCTAATTCGAATTCTATCATCAAAATCGTATTCTGGTATCGTAACTTTCGAAGTAATGGTGATTACTTTATTTTTTGTTGTTTTTTCATTTGTTTATTTATTTCTCTCATTAAAAGAAGTAGAAGAAGAAAAATTAAGATTACTAAATAAATATAATACTATTCATGATAGATATAAAGATTTACTGAATGAAGATGATCTCAATAATATTATTAATATAGAAGAACTACAAAAAAATGATGAAGAATATATTGATGAACGAAAACGTTCATATAGAAAGACATGGATTTTATTTAACCTATGTATTGCTCTTGTAGTTATACTGCTATTTTGTTACACAAACTCTGATAATGTACTTACCTACATTATGTGAGATGTGAGTTTTGTAAAATGTAAAAATAACTTTTTATCTTTTACATTTTGCACTCTTTTGTGATCTTATGAATAAATTCGCAAGATTAAAACAGGATTAGAATTGCTCGAAGGCACCAGATATCATGGGCTTTCTTGGCACTCATGCAGGTGCATAAAAAGAGGTCGATTTAGTGCGCGGGCGTGGCGGGGTCACGATTGCGTTTTGAGGGGGTTAAAAACATTATTCCTCGCAAATTTCCGGCGCGTAGAGCGATTAAAACAAGAAAAAGTTACCTAGGTATCAAATAAATTACGTGCGCTTAAAATGGATTGTAGGCGCATTTAATACGGGTTTGAGAGGGTGAAAATTAGGCGGATTCGCCTTATCAAGGGGTAAAGGGTATAATAGAATCGGGTCACTATTATTATTAGTCAGACCGATACTTATACCTTACAGGTAAAAAAAATACCGCCAGTGTCGGCGGTATTGTTCTTTGTGTGGTGAAGTTATTCATCATCTAATGTGTACTTATCAAACTTAATCACTTCTTCACCTAGCCAATCATTAATCTGTAATATCTTGCTTTGCAGTGGTGCCAACTCATTACGAAAGAAAACCTTTGCCGCTTTTTCTACGTCACCAAAGCCACCGGTATTCTGTGGAATGATCCCCATCATTTGAGGCGGTACGCGGTGTGCGGCTAACATATCGTCACGGCTGACATTCTTGATATTGAGAAATTCATCTTTCGCCGCAATCTCACTTAATGGAATAACTTGCACGCCGTCTTTCTTGCCGTTCGGTGCGTGGATAAACAGGTTGCGGAAATTGCCGGGGCCTTTTGAGTTTTGCATTGCGTTACGAATTTTATCAATATCACTTTGGTTTTGTGAGGCGTCACTGACGTATAAAATAAATCCGGCATGGCTTCCGTTGCGATAATATTTAACACGAAACAAGGTTGCTGCTTCATTCAGTAGCACTGACATCGTGGAGGCCAGATATTCTGGTAACCCGTATAGTTCTTGATTTAAGTCGGGTTCGTATAACTGAAATACACTACCGGGCTTAAATTCATACGGCTTTGAGTCATAGCCATAGCACACAAACCAATAGCTATCATCAGCAACACCACGGCGGGTATATTTGGCGAGAACGGGGGTGAGTTTTAATAAGTTACCCACCATATTGTTACGCCGTTCAAGGTAGGCATTGCCAAAGGTTAAGAAGTCGAGCGCAAACCGGCTAAAGTCTAACTTAGAGAGAAAACGGTTAGGCTGAAATGTGCTGACTAAAATATTACGTTTGACATAAATTGCACTGCTATGATGTGTCGCCGCACGAAACAGTTTTGATAACCCATCAAAGCTAACCGGTGGCTCATACCAATTATCAATTTGCGCACATTCCAGATAATCAAAAATTTCTCGTTTATCTAACACCGGAACGGGATCACCAAAGGTAAAGGCTTCCATGCTGTTATTAGCGGTTGCCGTTTGTTGTGCTTTAAAATTCTTTTTATTTTTACGGCTCATCAATAAATCTCCACAATGTTATTACTGTTCTCGGTGGTGCCAGTTAAGGGTTCGTTGAAGAGGGCGTGCATTGTTGCCCATGCAAGGTCAGCATGTCCGCTTTCTTCACTGCGTGAGGCTTCATAAGTGGGGCGGTTACCGCTTCCGGTGGTAGTACGGCGAATGGAAGTAAAAGATTGAATGATATCAACGCACTGCGCATCGAACTCTAAACGTCCGTGACTAATCACGTCATAAGCTTTAATGACTAAAGCATTTTTGACATTCGGGTTATAAATAAACTCACGCGCAGCAGGAAAGAACTGAATGACATTCTGATAAACCCCATGCCCTAAGCCGGTGGTATCAATCCCCATATATTCGACATAGAAACGTTCGGTGATTTTTTTTATGGCGTCAGCTTGTGCGCGAAAATCCATACCACGCCATTGATGACGTTCTAATATTCGGAATTTCCCCCCTGGTACTTTCGGCGGAGCGATAACCACACAACCAGCACTATCACCATTTTCACCGCCTTTGCTGGGGTCGTAACCTACCCAAACCGGATCATAACCATAAGGGCGCAGGGCTAACGGTTGAATGTCGTCCCACACATCCCAACTGTCCACCATGCAGTTTTGCATCATGTTAAAGTTGAATAGGGATTCGATATCATCCATAAAGTGACACATTAACAGGTTGTTATATTCGTCCGGGCTATACTCTTTTTTGAGTTGCTCTAAATCGAATAAATCACAACCGCCTCGTAGTGCATCTTCAATATTGACGATTTGTCGCCATTGCCCATCTTCACATAAACGTCCATTGACTAAGGCTTCATGTGAGATATCAATATCAACTCTGTCTTCTTTTTTGCGCCCGCGGTTATACAGCTTGCCTGACCAAAAGGGGTACGCTTCATGGCTCATGGTTGACGGTGTTGAAAAGTAGGTTTGTCGCCAATGTTTTTGTATCGCCATACCCGAAGTCACTTTGCGTAACTCCTGAAATTTAGGTATCCAAAAAGTTTCATCCAGATACAAATTACCGTGATAACTTTGTGCTGTGCGGGCATTAGTGCCGAGGAAATAGAGCGTTGCACCATTACTTAACATCAATGGGTCGCCTTTTAATTCAACATCAACCTCCAATGCCATTTTGATAATATATTCACGGAACATATAGGCTTGCGCTTTACTTGCTGACAGGAAAACCTGATTACGTCCGGTGGTCAGGGCATCAATAAAGGCTTCACGGGCAAAGTAGAATGTTGCGCCGATTTGACGGGATTTTAAAATATTACGAATGCGGTGATGACCGGCGCGATACCACACCTTTTGATATTCAAACAACGTATTGCGAAAGATATCTTCTAGTTTTTCAATTTGTTCTTCTGAAAAGAAGTTTTTCTCTGGCTGACGGCGTTCGCCTTTATTGCGGTTAGCAATCTTAGGGTTTAGGTCCGTTTCATTGCCACCGTTTTGATATTTTCTGATCCGCGCCATGCGTTCAAGTTGACGCCCTAACAAGTCGATTTCTTTAAAATCTTTGCCTTCTTTGCTCTCTTTTAAAATTAGATTGCAATAACGCGCCTCAACGGTTAACTCTGCGCGTTCGGTAGGGCTGATTTCATCCCAATTATCGCGACGTTTCCAACTGTGAATAGTGGACGCCTTTTCGCCTAGCGATTCCGCTATGCGAGCAATGCGGTAACCGGCAAAATACAGGTGCATTGCTTTTTTTCGGTTATCAAATGTTTCTGTAATAGTCATTGCACAATCACGATTTCTTGCTTAAGTTACGGCTAGTCTATTGACCGCTGATCACCTATTCGCTTTATTCCCGTTGTGCCATATCTCAGACAAACCCTATCCATTGTTTAACGCCCCTTTTAACCGACAACATACAGACCAACGAATAAATGGATGCAGTCTGGAGTAGTGCATGTCGAAGAAATCAAAACCGGTTCGTCTTTGTGTTGAAGGGGCGACAACGGACGGGCGTCGAGTTGATCGCGAATGGTTAACCCAAATCGCGAAAAACTTTGATCCCACGGTTTATGGTGCGCGAGTCAATATCGATCACTATAACTATTCATGGGCACCACGCTTTGGTGATGTGGAGTCGGTGTATACCGAGGAAATTAAAGAAGGGGCACTGGCGGGTAAGTTGGCACTGTATGGTGTGATCAATCCGACGCCTGATTTAATTGAACTCAATAAAAAACGTCAAAAAGTTTATACCTCTGTTGAAATTGACCCGAGTTTTTCAGATACCGGCGAAGCGTATTTAGTCGGGCTGGCGGTCACCGATAACCCCGCGAGTTTAGGCACTGAAATGCTGCAATTTAGTGCTAATGCACAAAGTAGCCCGCTTTCAGAGCGCAAACAAAGCAAAGATAACGTTTTTACTGCTGCAGAAGAAAATCACTTTGAATTTATTGATGAAAACCCGCAGAGCGAGAAGCCAGGGCTTTTTAGCATTATTAAAGAGATGTTTTCTAAAAAACAACACAGTGATGATGCGCGATTTACCGATGTGCATCAGGCGGTGGAGCTGTGCGCCCAAGAAGTACAAACCCTTTCTGCAGAAATTACCGCATTAAAAAACGCCGACCAAAGCGAAGCGGTAAAAGCACTTACGCAACAACTCACGGAATTAAAAAACCAATTTGAAAATACAGACGCCTCGTTCTCACATCGTCCGCCGGCCACGGGTGGCGAAAATAATAGCGAAGTGCTGACGGATTGCTAAGGTAGTGAACAGACCATGAAAAAAGAAACTCGTTTTAAATTTAATGCGTACCTCACGCAACTCGGTAAAATTTACGGTGTTAGCGCGCAAGCGTTTAGTGATACAAAGGTTCAAATTGAACCGTCTGCCGCGCAAACGCTGGAAACCAATATTCAGCAGTCAGCAGAATTTTTAACACACGTTAATATCGTGCCCGTTGATGAGCAAGTGGGTGAGGCCATCGGTTTAGGTATCGGCTCAACTATCGCAGGCACTACCGATACAACAGCAAAAGAGCGCGAAACAAGTGATCCAATTAAGCTGACCAAAAATAGCTATCATTGCCAGAAAACCAATTACGACACCCACCTTGATTACGCCAAAATTGATATGTGGGCGAAGTTCACCGACTTTCAAACCCGTATCCGCGATACGATTATCCGCCGTCAGGCATTAGACCGCATTATGATTGGTTTTAATGGTACACATCGCGCCGATAATTCTGATCGGAAAAAATACCCCTTACTGCAAGATGTGAATTCAGGCTGGTTACAAAAAGTACGCGAGCGTGCGCCAGAGCATGTGATGGGCAGTGAAACGAAAGACGGCGCAACCACAGCGCAGCCTATTCTGGTCGGTAAAGGACAAGCTTATCAAAATCTTGACGCATTAGTGCAAGATACGGTCGATACTGCGATTGATCCTGAATATCAGGACGATACCGGTCTTGTTGTGATTTGTGGACGTAAATTATTAGCAGATAAATATTTTCCACTGGTTAATAAAGACCAAGATAACAGTGAAAAACTGGCGGCAGATACCATTATTAGTCAGAAACGTATTGGTGGTTTGCCGGCTGTACGTGCGCCGTTCTTCCCTGACAATGCATTTTTTATCACTCGCCTTGATAACTTGTCGATTTATTTCCTTGCGGATTCTCGTCGTCGTCAAGTGTTAGATAACCCAAAACGCGATCGCATCGAAAACTACGAGTCCGTCAATGAAGATTTTGTGGTTGAAGATTTTCGCGGTGTGGCACTGGTCGAAAATATTGTTTTTGAAGATGTAAAAGAGAAATTGCCAGAAACAAAAAAAGAGGGGGTAGCTTCTGAAAATGAAGTCGTCAAAGACGACAAAGCAGTAACTGAAGAAACACCAACTGAAAATAAAAAGGCGAAATAATGGCATTATCTCCGTGGGAAAAACACCGCATGAGCCTTAGCGCGCAACAGTCCAGCCAATTGGGTGGGCATGTTAGCCGTAATACACAGGGCTATCACATGATGCTGTTACGTCTTGCGACAGATAAAAAAGAGCTAAAACATTTTCAGTCACGCGAACGCAAAGAAGCTTATAAGCGCAAGATATTAGCCAATTATCAGCCGTGGGTTGATGGGGCATTGTCCGGTGGTAGCGGTGTGCAAGATGATGTCTTAATGACGATTTTGCTGTGGAAAATTGATGCGGGGGATTATGAGGGGGCGTTAGATATTGCCGTTTACGCATTAGCTAACCGTTTAGTGATCCCCGGTGTTAACCGCACCACGGGCACCGTGATTGCCGAAGAAATCGCCGATTCTGCCATGCGAGCGTATGCCGTGAAATCACCGGTTTCATTGGCAACATTAGAGCGTACACGTGCTTTGACCGATGATGAAGATATGCCTGATGAAGTAAGGGCAAAACTCTACAAAATCTTAGGGTTAGTGCTACGCGATAATAATCGCCCACAAGAAAGCTACTGCGTATTAAGTCGAGCCTTAGAGTTAAACATGAATATCGGTGTGAAAACCGAATTAAAACAACTCGATAAAGTGCTTAAAGCCCAGCGTGACGCTGAAAAAGCATAGTGACACCACGTCAGGGCGGCACGGAAAAAGCAATTTGCTTCTTTCGTCCACCGCCCACCTATTTTAAGGTTTTCTTATGGATTATGTTTCTGCTAACCCTGTGCCACAAAAAGACGAATCCATTAAAAATAATGGCTTTTTCCCTGATATTCAAACTCGTGATTTTCAATTGCAAACTCGCGTCGATGGCACTGTGACACCGGAACGGCTGAAAAGCACGTTATTGAACGCCATGATTGAAGTAAATCGTGAATTGTATCAGTGGCGTATTGGTCAAGCTGCGAAAACATTAAAAGAGGTGCCTGCCGAACAGATTAACGGTGAAAGTGAACTGATGATTTTATATCAGCGTGCCGTGTTCTGTTTTGCAAAAGCCAGCTTAATCGAGCGTTATCGCGATATTGATACTACCGCACAAGGTAATAAAAAAGCCGACACCATGACGCCGGCTATTGATGAAGTGTGGCGTGATGGCAAGTGGGCGTTACAACGTATCAAAGGGGAAACCCATAACACGGTGGAGCTTATCTAATGCGGATTTATACCCAGCAAGGGGATACCGTAGATGATATTTGTTGGCGTTACTTTGGTCAGTCATCCGGCATGATTGAACAAGTATTAGAAGCCAATCCGGGGCTGGTTGAATTAGGGGCAATATTACCCACCGGCACCGCGATTGAGTTACCGGATACGCCTCAACAACACAGCACCACAGCGATTTTACAACTTTGGGATTAACCCCTTTAAGGGGGAAGGTATGAAGAAGATGCCCTATAAAGATCCAAATAATATGAATTGGTTTACTGCCTTATTAATTGCCGGTATGGCGGTTTTTGGTGGTATTGCCAGTTATGCCAATAAAATAGTGAAAGGGGAACCGTTCCGCTTTGCCATCTTATTTGCACAAATTGTTGTCTCTATGTTTTCAGGGGCATTGATTTTATTCGGTGCAAGTTATTACCAGTGGCAACCTGAAATTGCCGGCGCTATTGCCGGTATGGCGGGCTGGTCTGGTGCTGCATTGGTCAGTGCGTTAGAAAAAAGATTCTTAAGGAAGGTCTCTGGTGAATAAATTTATCTTTAGCCAGCGCAGTAAAAATAATCTTAGTGGCGTTAATCCGCTATTAGTGAAAATTGCTTATCGTGCGTTAGACATTTCTACGGCGGACTTTGCAGTGATTGAAGGTGTTCGCACACTTAAAAAGCAAAAAGAAAATGTGAAAAAAGGCATTTCAAAAACATTAGACAGCCGTCATTTAACAGGCGATGCCATTGATATTTTGCCTTCTGCGATTAAACCAGGGATGGAATGGCACCCGCATTTTTTTGAGCCGGTTTTAATGGCATTTAAGCAAGCGGCAGATGAAGAAGGGGTAACATTACGTTTTGGTAAAAACTGGAAAAGTGATCCCAGTTTACCCGTTGAAACCCGCTTTCCTGATTATCCTCATATTGAGATCCCACGATGAAAAGGAACGTACTGCTTATTATTGTGGCGGGTGTGATGGGCTTGCTACTGATATTTAAGTTTGATGCTTTGCTCACTGAGAATAGCCAGCTTAAGGGTGATAATCTCGCCCTTAAGAAAAGTGTTATCAGTCATCAAGACGCCATTGAACATTATCAGGAAGAACTTGCCCGCTTATCAGAATTGGATAAACAACACACAAAGGCGTTAACCGATGCAAAAAATGATATTAGCCGGCTTAATGATGAGTTGCGCAATAATACTAAACGGGTGTACATCAAAGCCGATTGCCCCAACCCCGATAATCACACCACCGCCACCGCCGGCATGGGTAATGCAACCTCCGCACGACTTACCGAAACAGCTCAACAAGATTATTTACGTCTCCTCGAAATGATGGCGGAGAATAAGGCGCAAACGGAATATTTGATTGATTATACAAATCAATTATTACAATACATCAATAAGTTAAACCATGAAAAAGCCTGCAAACCTACGTGACATCTTAATTAAAAAGGTGGCCTATTTAGGGGATAACCCCGATAGGCTCTACACCTTTATTGACGGCGGGGCGATTGTGGCAAGCGGTGCCCGTAGTCAATCTTATGAGTATCAATACAATCTCAATATTATTATTGATGATTATCCCGGTGACCAAGATGTGTTAATGGCGGTGATCATTGGTTGGATTGAACAACATCAGCCTGATATTTTCCTGAATCCCGATAAACGCCAAAGTCATTTTACCTTTGACGCCTTTATTGATAGCAATCAGACCGCCAGTATTAGCATTGATTTAAAGTTGACTGAGCGTGTCCTCGTTAATGTGCAAGCGGATAAATTGGTTGTTGGTGCCATTGAAGAGCCGGCTGATCCGTTTGAAAGTTGGGAGAGTGTGGCTCATGAACGCTGATGATTTCAGCCCGTTAACCCAAGCATTAGCCGCTATGTTGGCAAAAGCGTCACCCAATGAACGTAAAAAATTAGCCCGTGAAATTGCCCGTGATTTACGCAAAAGCAATTTACAACGTATCCGTGCGCAAAAAAATCCCGATGGAACGGCATTCACCAAACGTAAAGCATCAACGGTTACCGTGTTGCGAGGAATGAAATTTGTCTGGAAAGGGCAACCACGTAGTTTAAAAAACTGGCGATTACGCAAAACAAAAAAAGGTGAGGTGATCACCGGTTACGATTTGGAAAAGAAAGCCGAACGTAGTTTTTATAAGCGCGATATTCTGCGTTTTATTGAAGTAAAAAAAGACAAAATTAGCACCGCAAAGCCCAATAAACAGACTCGCATGTTTAAGCGTTTAGCCACTGCCCGTTATTTGCGAATGTCAGCAAATGATAAAGGTGTCACCCTCTCTTTTGCCCCTCAAGTTGCAGGCATTGCTGCGGTGCATCATTACGGTTTAAAAGAGCGTGTGCGGGGCAAGTCATTAGAAATCCAATACCCTGAACGAAAGCTATTAGGCTTTTCACCGACAGATATTAAACATATCGAAAATCAATTACTGGAATTCCTTTCTCGTTAATTGTCCTGTCGTTGAAACAATTCCAATCCCGTGAGTTTTTTTATTTCCCGTTGCACATTGCGGGTATGAATATCGCAGAGCTTATCCGAAAAATACAAAACTTGATCCGTACTGGCGTTGTGATTGATGTCAGTGCGGAAAAAGGGTGTCGAGTTAAAACGGGCGACAATGAAACCGACTGGCGCCCGTGGCTTACTGCACGTGCTGGTAACTCGCGCTCATGGTGGGCGCCCAATGTTGGCGAACAAGTGTTATTGCTATCAATCGGTGGCGATTTAACTACCTCGTTTGTGTTGCCGGCGATATTTAGTGATGATTTTTCAGAGCCGTCAACCTCATTAACCGCGCATCGTCATGAGTATAAAGACGGGGCAGTAATTGAATATGAGCCGGCAACAGGGGCGCTAATAGTCACGGGAATTAAAACCGCCGTGATTGAAGCCAGTGAGTCGGTCAAAGTCACGTCACCTGACATTACGTGTGTCGCGACAAGCAAAATCACCTTAGATACCCCTACCGTTATTTGTACCAACAACTTAACCACGGGATCACTGACGGTGCAAAAAGGCGGCACCATGACCGGTGATATTACCCATGTTGGTGGGAAAATGTCCTCTAATGGCGTGGTGGTTTCAACCCATACCCACGGTGGCGTGCGTACTGGTGATGGTAATACGGGGCAACCGCAATGAACTATCTCGGTATGAATGCACAAACCGGTGAACGTATTACCGATATTGAGCACGTTCGCCAATCGATCAAAGATATTTTTAACACCCCCATTGGTAGCCGATTGATGCGCCGTGAATATGGCAGTTTGCTTGCCGATTTAATTGATGGCCCAGTTAACGCCAAGATGCGATTGCAATTAATGTCAGCGTGTTACACCGCAGTTTATCGTTGGGAGCCACGTATTGTGATGACGGCCATTGATATTCATAGCCAACACGAACAGGTGATTGTCGATATCACCGGCTATTACGCCCATAACCAACAACCGATTAATTTCTCTCTACCGGTGACATAACATGCCAACGATTAATTTAAGCCAATTAACACCGCCCGATGTGATTGAGTCGTTAGATGCAGAACAATTATTACGCGAACGCAAAACGGCATTGATTGCCGCAATGCCAGTGCATTTGCGTGATGCGGTTGCTAATACGTTATCGTTAGAGTCGGAACCGCTGACCAAGTTGTTAGAAGAAAACGTCTATCGTGAGTTGTTATTGCGCCAGCGTATCAATGAGTCTGCCCGCGCGGTGATGGTGGCGTATGCAAAAGGGGCGGATTTAGATCAGTTAGCGGCGAATTATAATTTATCGCGTTTAGTGTTACGCCCTGCCAATAACAACACTATTCCGCCCACACCGGCGATTTTAGAGTCTGACGATGATTTGCGTTTACGCATTCCTGCCGCTTTTGAGGGGTTAAGTGTTGCGGGGCCGGTGGGCAGTTATGAATTTCATGCCCGTAGTGCCGATGGTCGGGTGTCCGATGTGTCCGCGATCAGCCCAGCGCCGGCAAATGTCACTATCTCGGTGTTATCTCGTGAGGGTGACGGCACCGCATCGGAAGAATTACTGCGCATTGTTGAGCGCGCGTTAAACGATGAAGATGTGCGACCGGTTGCCGACCGTATCAAAGTGCAATCTGCCAAGATTATCCCTTACCAAATTGATGCCACGTTATTTCTTTTCCCGGGGCCAGAGTCGGAGCCGATACGCAAAGAAGCGAGTCAACGTCTGACGCAATACATCACAGAGCAACACCGCTTAGGGCGTGATATTCGTCTGTCAGCGATTTATGCCGCATTGCATGTGGAAGGTGTGCAACGTGTGGAGTTAAAACAACCCACTAAAGATGTAGTGCTTGATAAAACACAAGCCTCGTATTGCACACAAAGCACCTTAACCATTGGTGGCTCGGATGAATAGTTTATTACCGTCAGGCAGTAGCCCATTAGAAAAAGCCGCCGCCATTGCCTGCCAATCCTTGCAAACCTTGTCGGTGCCTTTACGCCAATTATGGAATGCCAGCGCATGCCCTGTTGATTTACTGCCGTATCTGGCATGGGCTTGGTCAGTGGATCGATGGGATGAAAACTGGTCGGAGCCTGTTAAGCGTCAAGTAGTACGGGATTCGATGTTTATTCACCGACACAAGGGCACCATTGGTGCGCTTAAGCGTGTGGTTGAGCCGTTAGGTTACATCATCAAAGTCACGGAGTGGTGGCAAACCGATGATCCGCCGGGCACATTTCGCCTTGATGTGGGCGTGCAAGAAAACGGTATTAGCCAAGAAATTTATGATGAATTAGAGCGTTTGATTGCCGATGCACGCCCTGTTAGTCGGCATCTCTTGGGGTTATCTATCAACCTTGATTCGCAAGGTGAGTTTTATCTTTCTGCCGCGACATTTAGCGGTGATGAGTTAACGGTTTACCCCTATTTTGCAGAAGAAATTACCGTGTCTGGTGCGCCATTAACGGCGGTCGGAGTACACATTATTGATAAAGTTGAGGTCGCACATGAGCGCTAAATTTTTTGCCTTATTAACGGTAATTGGTGCCAATAAATTGGCAAAAGCCACCGCATTAGGCACTACCTTAAAAATTACCCAAATGGCTGTGGGTGACGGTGGCGGAACGTTGCCGACACCCGATACACAACAAACTAAACTCGTAGGCGAAAAACGCCGTGCGGGATTAAATACCTTATTTGTTGATCCAAAAAACGACAGCCAGATTATTGCTGAACAAGTGATCCCTGAAAATGAGGGCGGTTACTGGATACGTGAGATTGGTTTATTTGATGATGAAGGCAGTTTAATTGCCGTGGGTAATTGCCCTGAAACCTATAAGCCACAATTACAGGAGGGAAGCGGACGCACACAGACTATTCGCATGATATTAACCGTTAGTCATACCGAGTCAGTCGAGTTGAAGGTTGACCCCTCGGTGATATTGGCGACCCGTGAGTTTGTCAATGATGCGATTGAAAGTGCATCAAAACAGACATTAGCGGAAGTCGCTAAGCTTTATGCTACCAAAGCCGAATTAAGCACGGGATTAAGTAAGGTACAAAAATCAGCGGATGCCGCTAACACAAACGCCAATAGCCGCGTACCTAGTACCCGTAAAGTTAATAATAAACCACTGAGTACCGATATTACCTTAACGGCGAGTGATGTAGGCGCTGCAACACCGGCACAGGTGAATGAAGCCAAGACAGCCGCATCTAATGCACAGGCCACAGCAAACAGTGGTGTGAGCAAAGCAGATACCGCACAGAAAACCGCTAACGATGCAGTAAGCAAAGCCAATACAGCGCAAACCACCGCAAATAATGCGAATTCTAATGCTAACGGTCGAGTACCCAACACCCGTAAAGTAAATGGAAAACCACTGACTGCTGATATTACGTTAACGGCGGGTGATGTGGGGGCAGCAACGCCGGCACAAGTGAATGAAGCCAAGACCGCCGCATCTAATGCACAGGCCACAGCAAACAGTGGAGTGAGCAAAGCGGATGCCGCACAGAAAACCGCTAACGATGCAGTGAGTAAAGCTAACACTGCGCAAACTGCTGCAAATAATGCCAACACTAATGCTAATGGGCGAGTGCCTAACACGCGTAAAGTGAATGGCAAACCATTAAGTGCTGATATTAGTTTAACTGCCAGTGATGTGGGTGCTGCAACACCGGCACAAGTGAATGAGGCAAAGACTGCCGCAAACAATGCTAACAATAATGCCAATGGGCGGGTACCTAACACGCGTAAAGTAAATGGTAAGTCACTAAGTGCTGATATTCGTTTAACGGCGGGTGATGTTGGGGCATTAACACAAGCACAGGGAGATAATCGATATGATAGGAAAGGCACTGAGCGCCAATGGCGAAAGGTAGGGGATTTTAATGGTGAATCCGCGGTTGTTGAGATAACGTTAAGTGAAAATATTTTAGGTAAATATGTATTTATCCAGAGATACACGAATGAAGCATATGTAGGATTTTTAGTCCCTCCTATACCAAATATAAAATTTGCAGTATCAGTCCATGCTGCTGCCTTCTGGGAACTTCAAGTATCAAGTGATGGGAAAAAGCTGAAAATGACTGATAGTACTTATGGTAGTGCTAGAGGTGTCTATGTATTAGACTGATATTATTCACTTGTACAGCTCCTCAAACAATCCCGCTTTCGTGCAATTTAACCGCTAATTTTTCATGCTACACGGACACAGTTATAGGAGTCCGTGAGCATGGCACAAGATTATCATCACGGTGTGCGCGTTATTGAAATTAACGAAGGCACCCGCCCCATTCGCACTATCAGCACCGCTATTGTTGGCGTAGTTTGCACCGCTGATGATGCGGACGAAAAAGCCTTTCCTTTAAACAAGCCCGTCTTATTGACCGATGTATCACAGGGTATCGGTAAAGCAGGGAAAACCGGCACCTTAGCCAGTACCTTAAAAGCCATTGCAGATCAGGCTAAACCCATCACTATTGTAGTACGTGTTGCACAAGGTGAAGAAGAGGCAGAAACCACCACTAATATTATCGGTGGTACTACCGAAGAAGGGCTAAAAACAGGGTTACAAGCACTGTTAGCATCACAAGCCCAACACGGCATTAAACCTCGTATTATTGGTGTGCCCGGTCATGACACGTTAGCGGTTGCCAATGAGATTGCGGTGATTTGTCAAAAGCTCCGCGCCTTTGGTTATGTGTCTGCTTACGACTGTAAAAATATCAGCGAAGCAATCAAGTACCGTGACAACTTTGGTCAGCGTGAATTAATGGTCATTTTTCCTGATTTTACCTCATGGGATAGCACCACCAACAGCGAATCAACCGCTTACGCCACGGCGCGTGCGTTAGGTCTGCGTGCCAAGTTAGACAATGATATCGGTTGGCATAAAACCCTATCAAATATCACCGTTAACGGTGTCACGGGCATTTCTAAAGATATCTATTGGGATTTACAAGATCCCGCGACTGATGCCGGTTTACTGAATGAAAAAGGGGTGACGACACTTATCCGCCGTGATGGTTTTCGTTTTTGGGGTTCGCGTACCTGTTCGGATGATCCACTATTTGCCTTTGAATCTTATACCAGAACTGCGCAAGTCCTCGCTGACACCATGGCGGAAGGGCAGATGTGGGCAATTGATAAACCGTTAACGCCATCTTTAGCGCGGGATATCGTTGAAACCATCAATGCAAAATTACGTTCACTGGTCAGTCAGGGCTACTTGTTAGGCGGTGAGTGTTGGTATGACCCAACATCAAATAGCAAAGAAGCACTCAAAGACGGCAAACTCACACTGGATTATGACTATACACCAGTGCCACCAATGGAAAATCTGATGTTACGTCAGCGTATTACCGATAAATACCTGATGGATTTCGGCAACAAAATCAAGGGGTAAATCATGGCGTTACCACGCAAGTTAAAGAATTTTAATTTATTTATGAATGGCGCCAATTATGTGGGCATTGCAGAAGAACTCACATTACCCAAAATCACCCGCAAGTTAGAAGCCTATCGCGGGGGCGGTATGAATGGTTCGGTGCAAATTGATATGGGCCTTGATGACGGCGCGCTTGATAGTGAGTTTACCCTCGGTGGCGCTGATATCGACGTTTACCGCCAATGGGGTGCCTCAACCATTGATGCCGTACAACTGCGTTTTTGTGGTGCTTATCAGCGTGATGATACGGGGGAAGTGCTTGCTGTAGAGGTGGTTCTGCGTGGCCGTTATAGCGAAATCGATCCGGGTAACTGGAAATCGGGTGATAACACGCAAACTAAAGTCACCGTAAAACCCACTTACTACAAGTTAGTGATGGACGGTCAAGAAATCATTGAGATTGATATCGTCAATATGGTGGAAAAAGTGGACGGTAAAGACCTGTTACAAGCACAGCGTGACGCGCTGGGGCTTTAATTAAATGCGGAAAGAGAACATGAAAGAGCCAATCGAAGAACAGAACAAAGAGCAAGTTGAGTGGGTTGTTGTTAATGGCGATCAAGCCACGGTGACTCTAGAACAACCGATTATGCGCGGTGAAACCAAAATCGACAAAGTGACGGTGCTTAAACCTAATTCAGGGGCATTACGTGGTGTGCGTTTACAGCCGTTAATGGATATGGATGTTGATAGCATGATGCAAGTCTTACCACGCATCACTATGCCAACACTGACAAAGCAAGATGTGCTGTCTTTAGCCGCGGGCGACTTGGTAAATCTAAGTGTGCAGGTGGTTAATTTTTTATTACCGAAGTCGGTTATGCCCGATTCCCCAGCGAATTAACCACCGATGAACTGGCGGCAGATATTGCCGTCATTTTTCATTGGTCACCGGCAGACACCGGCAAAATGAGCCTTTCAGAATTATTGTCATGGCGCTATCAAGCGGCGAAACGGTGCGGACAACAGGATGAGTAATAACTTAAAATTACAAGTTGTACTGAGTGCGGTTGATAAATTAACCGCACCGTTTCGCAGTGCGCAAGAAAGTAATAAACGATTGGCGTCCGCTGTGCGTCAATCGCGTGACTCGCTAAAAAACCTCAATCAGCAAGCCTCACAAATTGACGGCTTTCGTAAGATTAAACAGCAGTTAACCTATACACAGCAGGCGTATCAATCCGCCACACAACGTGTTGCTACTCTCGCCAAAGAAATTGCCAATACTGAAAATCCGACAAAAAAACAGTTAGAGGCGTTTAAAAAAGCGCAACGGGAAGCGGGGCAACTCAAAACCAAGTATGAGCAATTACAGCAGTCGGCACAGCGACAGCGCTCAGCATTACAAGCTAATGGCATTTCAACAAACCAACTCGGTCAAGCGCAACGGCGACTGAATAGTGATATTGAACGCACTACGCAACAGCTCCGCCGGCAAGAAAATCAGTTAAGGCGCAGTGCTGAACAAGAGCGGCGCATGGCAGCGGCTAAATCGCAGTATCAAAAGACGCTCGATGTACGAAATAAAATGGCGGGCACTGGTGCCACCATGACGGCAACCGGTGCGGGTATGTTGTATTCCGCCAAACAAACCTTAATGCCGGGGTACGAGTTTAATGTCGGGATGTCAAAGGTGCAGGCATTAACGCGTCTCGATAAAAATTCTGATGAATTTAAGATGTTGCGTGAGCAAGCGCAGGAATTAGGCGCAACTACAGCCTTTACTGCCAACCAAGTGGCGCAAGGTCAGGCATTCTACGCCATGGCAGGTTTTAAGCCTGAGCAAATTAAAAATGCTATGCCCGGAACATTGGCAATGTCATTGGCAGGTGATATTGATTTAGGTACCACGGCAGATATCGGCTCCAATATTTTAACCGGCTTTAAGCTCGATTCTGACCAAATGGGGCGAGTGAGTGATGTGTTGGTCGGGGCCTTTACTCGTTCAAATACCAGTTTAACCATGCTTGGCGACACCATGAAATACGTTGCACCGGTGGCGTCAGGGTTAGGGGTTGATTTAGAAACCGCAGCCGCCGCAACGGGTAAATTGGGTGATGCGGGTATTCAAGGTTCAATGGCGGGTACTTCATTACGCGCTATCTTAGGGCGTCTTGCTGAACCGCCGAAAATGGCCGCCAAAGCATTAGAAGAACTTGGCATTAAAACCCGCGATGCAAAAGGGAACTTACGCGACTTTCCTGAGTTATTAGCTGAGTTGGATAAGAAAACCGCTAAGATGGGTAATGCACAACGGGCAGGCTTCTTTAAAGCGATTGCCGGTGAGGAGGCTTTTTCTGCATTATCTGTGCTTGCTGAACAAGCAGGAAAAGGAGAATTACAGAAGTTTGTAATGAATTAAAAAAAGCTAAAGGCGAAGCGCAAAACGTCGCGGGTACAATGACGGACAACCTTGATGGTGATATGAAAAATCTAACATCAGCGTGGGAAGCTTTAGGTATAAAAATATTTGATGGAATTGATAAACCATTACGTCAAATTTCTCAAAGTATTACAAAGGCAATATCAAAGGTTGAATCATGGGTAAAGGCTAACCCTGAACTGGCTAAAACGCTGACGATGATCGGTTTAGCGATAGCAGGCATTATTACCACGCTGGGTATTCTCTCGTTATCCATTGCGGCAATGTTAGGGCCATTAGCCGCCGCGAAATTAAGCTTGTCAATTTTAGGCATTAAAGGCGGTAGTGCGCTCACACTATTATTAAAACCGATAAAATTATTAGGTAGTGCATTTTTAGGGTTGGGTAAAGCCATGTTAGCTAACCCTATTTTATTGGTTATTGCCGCTATTGCGGCTGCTGTTTATCTGATTTATAAAAACTGGGACACCATTGGCCCCTACGTTTACAAGGTATGGGATACCGTTAAAAAATATACTGCTATCGCATGGCAAGCGCTAAAAGATACTATTAAGAGTGCATGGGAGGCCATCAAGTATATATTCTTTAATTGGACACCGCTTGGGCTCATTATTAAACATTGGGATTCGATAGTCAGCTACACCCAAACAACATGGACGATGATAAAAACTAAAATTTCAGATGTTTGGGAGGGAATTAAAACAACACTTAAAAACGGTTGGAATAATATTGTTAAGTCTGTACAAGAAACGTGGGAAACGATAAAAACCACGATATCAACAAAATGGAATGAAATTGTCGAAGACACCAAAGCATTACCGACTAAATTTTTGCAGTTTGGTAGTGACCTGATTGATGCCATTATTCAGGGGATCAAAAACAAATGGACGGACTTTAAAAATAGCATTGGGGAATTGGCAACCGCAACTAAAGAAGCACTCACCCCTGAGTTTATGAAAAGTAATGATCCGAAAGTGCAGTCTGCGTTAGATTCTTACAACAGCAACTTTGCCGGTATGTATGATTCCGGCGGTTATATCCCGCGTGGTAAATTTGGTATTGCGGGAGAAAATGGCCCTGAAATTGTCGAAGGCCCTGCGAATATCACCAGTCGTAAACACACTGCGATGTTAGCGGCTGCCGCATTATCGTTAGGCAGCGCCTTTTCGTTACAGGCACAAAATACCCCGTTGCACCCACACAGTTTGCCCGTTGAAAACTATCGTCCTGCTCCGGCTAATGTGAATATTCAACAACAGCGTTATCAAGGCGCGCCGGCACATTATGAAATTAATATTCATCCTCAACCAAACCAATCCGCGCAAGATATTGCCCAGCTTGTTATCGCGGAAATTGAGCGCCGTGAGCGTGAAAAACAAGCACGATTAAATAGCCGTTATCAAGACAGTGAGGTGTGGTAATGATGGCAGCACTTGGGGTATTTGTGTTTGAGTTACGCACCGTACCTTATCAATCCCTACAAAAACAACAAACGTGGCGACATGGTTTTACTCAACGTGTCGCACGCCGACCGGCACAACAATTTATTGGCCCTGATACCGATGTGATCACCTTATCGGGGGCGCTTTATCCCTCATTAACTGGCGGTAAAGTGTCGTTGCTGGCATTAGAGTTAATGGCGGATAGCGGTAAAGCATGGTCGTTTATTGATGGTACGGGTACCATTCATGGCATGTTTGTGATCACCGATTTACAACGTACCCATACCGAATTTTTCCAAGATGGTGCAGCCAGAAAAATTGATTTCTCGCTGACACTAAAACGGGTGGATGACTCCATCAGTCAGATGTTGGGAGATTTAAGCGACCAATTAGGCATGATGGCCAATGGTGCCGGTGAAGCGATGAAAGGAGTTTTATCATAATGTTGCCAGAAATGATCACCGGTAAAAGTAGCATGCCGGCTTTTGTGTTAATTGCTGGTGATGAAGATATCAGTGCCAAAATTCAAGGGCGATTAATTTCGCTTTCATTAACGGACAATCGGGGCTTTGAAGCTGACCGGCTTGATATTGAGTTAGATGATTCTGACGGCGCATTAATGATGCCTAAACGAGGTGAGGTATTGACCTTGCATCTTGGTTGGCAGGGTGAAAACCTTATTCATAAAGGCTCATTTACAGTTGATGAGATCGAGCATTCAGGTGTACCCGATAAAATGACATTGCGCGCTCGTAGTGCCGATTTTAGGGCAACACTGAATGTGCGCCGTGAAATGTCTTACCACCAAAAAACATTAGGCGATATCGTCAGAACCATTGCAGGGCGTAATAATGTCACGGCGGTGGTTGATCCTGGTCTTGATACGGTAAAGATTGAACATATCGATCAGACTAATGAGTCAGACGGTAGTTTTTTAACGCGCTTAGGACAATTAAACGGTGCCACCGCTTGTGTTAAAAACGGCAATTTGTTGTTTATGGTACAAGGGGGCAATACTACCGCCAGTGGTCAAGCATTACCGCTAGTACAAATCACCCGAAGTGCGGGAGATGGACACCGTTTCTCATTAGTGGATAGAGGGGCTTACACCGGTGTGACGGCCAATTATTTAAATACCCGTAAACCGCAAGAAAAAACACAGTCACAAATTCGCCGTAGAAAACCCACTACCAATAAACCGAAAAAAGAAGAGCAGAAACAAGGGGAGTACCTTGTCGGTGAAGAAGGTAATGTGATGGTGTTGTCTCATACTTATGCGAGTAAAACCAATGCTGAACGTGCCGCGAAAGCCGCGTGGGAAAAAATACAGCGAGGTGTTGCCTCTTTTAGTATTACCCTTGCGAAAGGGCGTGCAGATCTCTTTCCTGAATTACCTGTAAAGGTTAGCGGATTTAAGCCTGAGATTGATGAGGCCTATTGGACGTTGGTCACGGTGAGTCATTCATTGAACAATAGCGGATTTACCACCTCGTTAGAATTAGAAGTTAAAAGCAGTGAGATAGATATGGATAAGGAATAGTGCCTGTGTATAATTACAGGTAATTTCCACATCATAAAGAGGTAACCCGTTTATGATGATTTGTCCTGTTTGTGGTCATGCCGCCCATACCCGTAGTAGTCAACAAATATCTTCCGATACCAAAGAACGTTATAACCAGTGCCAGAATATCAATTGTGGTGCGACGTTCGTCAGCCATGAAACCGTAACGCGGTTTATTTCAAAGCCTCAGTTGATTGAACGAGTAGAGCCACATGTTGATAAGTGTTGCCAACAGGCATTAGCGATTTGATG
>NZ_CAWPAV010000088.1:0-16438 GCF_963885725.1 Proteus sp. G4380 | reverse complement strand
AGTCTTCCCTTGTTATTGTGTAGCCAGAATGCCGCAAAACTTCCATGCCTAAGCGAACTGTTGAGAGTACGTTTCGATTTCTGACTGTGTTAGCCTGGAAGTGCTTGTCCCAACCTTGTTTCTGAGCATGAACGCCCGCAAGCCAACATGTTAGTTGAAGCATCAGGGCGATTAGCAGCATGATATCAAAACGCTCTGAGCTGCTCGTTCGGCTATGGCGTAGGCCTAGTCCGTAGGCAGGACTTTTCAAGTCTCGGAAGGTTTCTTCAATCTGCATTCGCTTCGAATAGATATTAACAAGTTGTTTGGGTGTTCGAATTTCAACAGGTAAGTTAGTTGCTAGAACCCATGGCTCCTTTGCCGACGCTGAGTAGATTTTAGGTGACGGGTGGTGACAATGAGTCCGTGTCGAGCGCTGATTTTTTCGGCCTTTAGAGCGAGATTTATACAATAGAATTTGGCATGAGATTGGATTGCTTTTAGTCAGCCTCTTATAGCCTAAAGTCTTTGAGTGACTAGATGACATATCATGTAAGTTGCTGATAGGTTTCCAGTTTTCCGCTCCTAGGTCTGCATATTGTACTTTTCCTCTTACTCGACTTAACCAGTACCAACCCAGCTTCTCAACGGATTTATACCATGGCACTTTAAAGCCAGCATCACTGACAATGAGCGGTGTGGTGTTACTCGGTAGAATGCTCGCAAGGTCGGCTAGAAATTGGTCATGAGCTTTCTTTGAACATTGCTCTGAAAGCGGGAACGCTTTCTCATAAAGAGTAACAGAACGACCGTGTAGTGCGACTGAAGCTCGCAATACCATAAGTCGTTTTTGCTCACGAATATCAGACCAGTCAACAAGTACAATGGGCATCGTATTGCCCGAACAGATAAAGCTAGCATGCCAACGGTATACAGCGAGTCGCTCTTTGTGGAGGTGACGATTACCTAACAATCGGTCGATTCGTTTGATGTTATGTTTTGTTCTCGCTTTGGTTGGCAGGTTACGGCCAAGTTCGGTAAGAGTGAGAGTTTTACAGTCAAGTAATGCGTGGCAAGCCAACGTTAAGCTGTTGAGTCGTTTTAAGTGTAATTCGGGGCAGAATTGGTAAAGAGAGTCGTGTAAAATATCGAGTTCGCACATTTTGTTGTCTGATTATTGATTTTTGGCGAAACCATTTGATCATATGACAAGATGTGTATCTACCTTAACTTAATGATTTTGATAAAAATCATTAGGGGATTCATCAGTGCCTAATAAGAGCTTCTTCTTTAGGCTTGATGTAAGCAAAAAAATCGCCGCCTAGATGAGAACCGTATAGTTTCAACTGTGATAATGTGTTGATATTTCGATAATATATGAATAATTTATCATTCTGTTCACTATCTTCTTTTGACAGGAACATCATAAAGACAAAACAACCTGCACCTAGTCTTATTTCAAAAGCAATAGTTGGATCTTTTTTCGCCCAAGCCTCAGCGTAAATTGTATTTAACCCACTAAAGTTAAATTTGATGTTAGGCATATACTTCCTCCTTAAAGATGAAAACATTTAATTTGAATGAGAAATCGCCAATTTGTCAATGAGGGTTATAGAAAAATATAATCCTATTTATTCTGTTTGCGCCATTTCCACGGCTCCACTGGATCAGATGACGACCACAGCCCGATTCTATGCCGCCTGGCTTCTTCAAGGCGTAACATTGTTTCGTCACTGGCACGGCCATGATAGCGATAAGCCCACGCCATCATCACAATCGAACTATTATTCATCTATCATCGCTGTAATATCGACGGTCTACGACCACCTACCACCTACCACCTACCACCTACCACCTACCACCTACCACCTACCACCTGAATAGCTGTAGGTTTCGTGCGGTCAGGCTTAGCAGGGGGCTGACGCGGTTCCTGGCGACATGAAACTCCCTGGTTAGGGGTATCGGCGCGACCTGGCATCTGTGACTCTATGAAGCCATTTTTCGTGCCTTCCATGCCGCTAAAGCGGCATATTCCATAATAATTTACATGGGCGTATACTTTATAATCAGTAGCAATGAAAATTGCTTACCCAAATCAGAGGCAACAATCGCATCAAATAACTTGCGCAGGTGAAAATTATGGAGACTTTCGATACTGATAAATTTCGCTCAGAACTGGATATTTTATCAAGAAAGATTATGCCTGGTTGTGGTCTTGTTTTTGAGCTATATCAACGTCGTTTGAGTGCAGCCATTGATAATTTTGTTGCCGGATTACCAGAAGAACAACAGACTCTGGCATTTGAACTGGCTCGCCAAGAATTTGATTATCGTTCTGCAGAAGAGATCACGGATGAGATACGCCGAGACACGGAAAATGGCTATTGTTGTCACGGCCTTGATCGCAATTGCTGCCCTCTTGGTTGCGGTGATTTAGATCAGTATTAATGTACTGAAAATTTATGATATTTTTCTGATTAAGGGGATAAATGATGGACAAATCAAAAAATTTTTTGATGATAGCGTTAAGTTCATTATTGCTGGCAGGGTGTGATTCTTCTAAAGATGCCAATAAATCAAACTTTGAAAAAGCAATTAATACAAAACTTGAGAATGAATGCATTACTATCAACCCTCTCGGAATGCTTGATAGTAAGCCTTATCCAGTTCAATTATCTGTGGCTCAGACTAATCGATATACATCTCAGGAACGGGCAGACGAAATAAACGCCAGACAGTTTTCCACGTTTGATGCACTGGTTAAAGCTGGCTTATTGACAGTAAAAGATACCCAGGTTGATGAAACTATCGGATTTTCTAAAACAGGTAAAAAAGTACCCGGACGTGAATATGCTCTGACAGATAAAGGGAAAAAATATCTGAAATCGCCAGAGCGACCTGACTTCTGTGTCGGTCACTATAAGGTTGATGAGATCATTGATTTTACTGAACCTGGTGATGCGATGGGAATGAAAATCACGAGGGTTAATTACACATTCAGCCCTACCAGTATTGCAGAATGGGCTAAGCGTGATGATATTCAGGCGGCATTTCCTCTGATTAAGGTTAATTTGAAAGAGAAACAGGAAAATCGCATCTCTCTGGTATTGAAAAATGATGGATGGTCTGCTGAACGATAGGTAGACAACTGGCGTTGCTACGTGATCTCACTCTTTTGCTTATTTCACGTAGCACTCTCATTTTGTCGCTATTTCTTGTTATTCGAGACTGGATTATCGAAAAATGATAAAGATTATATATTTTTTATGATTATCTGATTATCTGATTATCTGATTATCTGATTATCTGATTATCTGATTATCTGATTATCTGATTATCTGATTATCTGATTATCTGATTATCTGATTATCTGATTATCTGATTATCTGATTATCTGATTATCTAGTCTTTGTACGTGGTTGTTTGAATATCGGAAATTATTGTAATCAAGTGGGAGATATTATGAGTGTGCCGCAAACAAAAGCTGAACTGCTTTTAGCTATTGATAAAAATTTCAGTAAATTAATTAGTTACCTCAACGCAATCCCACCAGAAATTACTTCAGATAAATCAATGGACGGACATGCCAAAGGAACCGAGATGAGTGTCCGTGATCTAGTTTCGTATCTGCTTGGATGGAATGCTCTTGTTATAAAATGGATCACTTCTGATACTAAAGGTCTGCCAGTCGATTTTCCTGAAACTGGCTATAAATGGAATCAGCTTGGCCTTCTTGCTCAAAAATTTTACTCAGATTACAGTGAGCTAAGTTATGATTTGTTAGTAGCTGAACTTCAAGTTGTAAAAAATGAGATTGTGAACCTTATTGATGATCGTACCGATGATATTTTGTATGGAAGGCCATGGTACAAAAAATGGACGATGGGGAGAATGATCTCATTTAACACATCTTCGCCTTACGCCAATGCTAATGGAAGATTAAGAAAGTGGGCAAAAAATAATAATATCAGTTTAAAGTAAGCATCAGAATGAAATTATATGGACGAAAAATTTCTCTATTAACTGCACCATGGCTGGTAAAATCTCTTACCCTTGATGAAAATACAGGTTCCGTTACTGTTACGGTCGGAATCGCTGAAAATACCTATAACCATCGTAAATGGTTCCACTTTGATACCTGCCTGTTCATTACCCAGTGCGCCGTAAAGCCCCGTCCTTCAGGGCGTGGAGGATGTCAAATTAGTAGAAGCCGATGCTGGGAGCAATGTTCCACTACGGGAAGCTGAATATGGCGTTCTGAGCCTTCCTACAATTATCGGGGAAGCCCCATCTGCGTACTCCGGATTTTTGTTTATATGATCATGGGATTATATGATTATATCATTTTGTAACTATTTGATTATGTAATTTTATGATTGCATAATTTTATGAATATGAGATTATTTGAATACTTGGCAGAGGTACTATTTGAACAAAGGGGAGAGGTGAATGCCTAACGTGATAGCATTTTTAAATGGTAAGGGGGGGGTGTCTAAGACAACCTCGGCAGTTAATATTGCTACTGCTCTTGCTCGTAAGGGTTACAAAGTTGTTGTTGTGGATACCGATCCCCAGGGAAGTGTTAGTAACTGGTATGATGACAGTAAGTGTGTTTTTGATGTAGCGGAAGCTACGGCAGAAAAAGAAATTTACCGTTTGCGGAAGGCGCTTCCTTTGCACGATTTTATCATTATTGATGGTGCTGCTGCGATTTCGGCGATATCGGCGGCTGCTGTTATGGTTTCTGATCTTGTTATTATTCCAGTTACTCCTTCGCCGCTTGATTTTGCTGCGTGTGGCGCGATATTGGCAGTGATAGAAGCTCGTCAGGATTTACGCCCGGTGATTGCTCGCTTTTTGATTACTAAAAAAGTACAGCAAACGCATATGTTATCTTTGCTGAAAGAATCTATTGCAGAAACAAGCATACCAGCATTAAAAACAGGAACGTCGTACAGGCAGTCATATATAAGATCTATGCTGGATGGTGGTACTATATTTGATACAAAAGATAGTGCTGCTAAAGGTGAAATATCAGTTATTACAGAAGAAATACTTGGACTATTAAAATGAGTAAAATGAAACTTGGGAATCATAAGGCAACAAACACTGCTCTGGATGCACTGAAGAAACCTGCGGGAGCAACCAGAAAGTTACAAATGAATATTCCAGAAGAGTTACATCTTGCATTTAAATTAGCTTGTGTGGAAGATGGCATTGATATGACACAGGTAAATATAGAACTCATTCAAAACTGGTTAAAGAGTCGTAACTGATAGTGTTTCAGCCAGTCGTAATCTGCGACGCAAACAAAAAGCGCTGTCCCGCAAGCTCAATGCGGCACTCAACATCCGGCAAAAAGGAATACAGGAACTACAGGCGACGGGACTCGTCGTCACTGCCCATGGAGACCAGCGTAAATCCGTCGTACAGAAGAGGATAAAATGGGAGAGCAGTTATCGATTCCCTATCCGGGCAGCCCGTTTACGGGCCGTAAGTAACGAAGTTGGATGCAAATGTCAGATCGTGTGCGCCTGTTAGGGCGCGGCTGGTAAGAGAGCCTTATAGGCGCATTTGAAAAACCTCCGGCTATGCCGGAGGATATTTATTTATCGAGTTCGGTGACCGCCTGGACGGTCACTTCTGAGACAAGGCATTTACACAGAATCTTAAACAGGCTCGCTAATTTACCACCCAATGGCAAAACCAGCTCCTAAGTTTGTATCACCACCATTGTTCCATGATGTGTTGACTCGTATGTTAGCATTCTGGCTCACTTTATATTGAACTCCGGCTGCGATTGCTTGAGCATCACGATAATGCCCCACGCCCATACCAAATGAAAAGCGCTCATTATTAACATAAGGAATTGATGAAATAGCGGTAACTCCGGCAATACCCGCATTAGCACGCTTTTCGACTCTATCTATTTTTTTATTCATTTGTGAGAATCTTTGCTCATTTTTCTGCTGTAAATCATTTAATGTTTTATTGAAGTTTTTACCTAATGTATCAACGCTAGATGCAGTATATTTGTTTGCCATTTCTAGAGTGTTTAAATCACCTTGTTCACGGAGTCTTTTCTCTTCATTGATTGCACTTGTTCTGGCTTTTTTTTCTTCATTTATTCTTGCAACTACTGATTTGCTGGGGTCTTTTTCTATATTTTTAATTTCATCTTCACTCATGCCTATAGCTTTAGTGACAACATCTAATTGGGACATATTCACAGCATCTGTAGGATTTACGCCCCCGGCAAGATTCGTGATTCTTCTGTTTATCATGGGCTCTGTCGTTGTTGCTTCCCTTCCTAAAGATACAACACCATTCTTACTATCTGTGTTCTCTACAGCGGTATATTTAGATACAGTATCATCATATTGATTATGCGTTTTCGATCTTGCCCCAAGAGCAATACTGCCTTTTGAATTAGACTCAGATAAATATCCAATGGAAACAGAATCAGTTTCCTGAGAGGCTGAATATGATCCTAATGCAATACTATTTTTACCAATGGAATGAGACTCTAATCCTATGGCAGAACTGCCAGAGCCAATTGATAATGATTGACTACCCAATGCTGTACCAAATTCACCAACCACCGTCGAAAAGGAACCTACTGCCGTTCCTTCAATATTGTGGGAACTTGATTTATATCCCATTACAGATGACGCATATTGATTCCCATATTTCTCCTTAGCATGAGGATCAACAGATGAGTCAACAGAAATATGTCCATCAGCGGATACTGTTATTTTTTTACCACTCACATCTAAGGATGAATTATTTTCAGGCAATTTAGTTACTGAAGCTTTGTTACCGATTAAAGTTGAATAGTTTCCTTCTGAATCAATTTTCGATCTGGATCCAACTATAGTCGAAAAAGTCCCTGCTTCTGTTGCAGAATCGTATCCTATTACTACTGATGCTCCTGCTCCTCCTTTTTCTGGTATATTCAAAGACTTAGAATTTGGACCTATTACTACTGAGAAATTTTGTTCTGATCTTGTAGCATCACCAATTCCCTTACCAATAGCGATACTGCCAATACCTGAAGATTCTGTATTATCCGCACCAATAGCTATAGATGAGTAGCCTTTAGGATTAGCAGCAAAAGAACAAAGGCTAACACCAGATAATGTTAATAGTATAGATGATAAAATTAATTTATTATTCATAGCAACATATCCCACCAAAGTAGATAGATTATCGTTATTCCTCGATAAATAAATTGCAATGTAAGATACATCAATCTTAACAATGTGTTAACATAAGAGGCTGTTAACACATTTAGTTTATAACATAAAACATCATAAATATTAAGATATTGAAACTGGAATTAGATAGAATAAAAAAATACACAAGTTATGATTTCAATTTATTATCATAACAATAACAATAACAATAACAATAACAATAACAATAACAATAACAATAACAATAACAATAACAAATTAAAAATAATATTAACAATAATAATATGATAGAATTTAAAGATTATTAATGCGCAAAAAAGGGGCTTTTCGCCCCTTTTTCATCGTCATTTGAACTAAATCTTAAAGGTCATTCGCTTTCCGGTAGGGAGTTCAACATCCAGGCTTAACTTTCCACCCATAGCTTAAACTTGACATTCTCCACATCCATTAGGGAAGGATGTCAACCCTTCATAGACGAAGTGAAGTCAGACCACTGTTCAATCCTGAATGCTCTGATATCCCTGACTGAATTTGGGAACCATTCAAGAGCTTTTAATGCGTTCATAGCCTGAAAAAGATTTGCCATATTTTCATCGCTATTTGTGTACAGGCTCCCCTGGATTCGCTCAAATCCGTACCTTTTAAGGGTCGAACTTATATCGTTGTAAGCCTGTGACACGCCTTTCGGATGGTGTTTTTCTGTATCTGCAACGGTTAAATCAAATGATATTGCGTACATAACTTATTCTGCATCAGGATCCTGTAATAGTTTTGAAAGTTTGTACAGCTCTTTCTCACCAGTCTGAACCAGTATAATGTTGACAAGAATATCACCATCGGGAAGTTCCTGTGCTGGTTCCCCTACCTCGTAAGGAATACCAAACAGCCCGAATGTCTTAATCGAACCTGTTGGAATCTGCACTGTATTCATTATTTCTACTCCGGTTTCCAGAATCATCTTATCAGCCATAGCTTTGATGATAGCCTGACTTTCAGGTGACTGGGCCTCAATTACTTCTTCCAGTGTTCTCATCTGTTGATGCTCAATTTTTTACAGGTGGAAAGCTACACGCTTGCCTGTAGGCAATTCAACATCGAGACTTAACTTTCCCCCCATCGCCTCAATGTAACGCTTCAGTGTAGCAAGCTTCAATTCGTTACCACGCTGCTCAAGTTTTGTTACTGCTGGCTGGCTTATACCCATCGCCTCAGCAACTTGTTTTTGTGATAACTGGAGTTCTTCACGCATCATCTGCAAGCCGACCTCAAGAATCATCTCATCTGCCATTTCTTTAATTCGTGTCTGGCTTTCAGGTGAACGACTGGCAATCACCTCATCTAATGTTCTCATTACTTGCTCTCCAGTGTGTTCAGATGTGCTGTAAATTCATCCTCAGCTATACGCACCAGTTTTTCATAAAACCGCTTATCATTACTTTTATCTCCTGCACAAAGAACGATAGCCCGACGAATCGGATCGAACGCATAAAAGGCTCTTATCGGACGGCCAGAAAACTGAACGCGAAGCTCTTTCATATTTTTGTACCGAGAACCTTTCACGGTATCGGCATATAGCCTGGGTAACTCAGGTCCGTAAACCTGTAGCTTTTTCAAATCAGCCAAAACCTTTTCCTGAAGAGCGTCTTCTTGCTCATTTAGCCAGTCGTCAAATCGCTGGCTAAAAAGTACCGCCCACATGCTCAATCCTATAACCTGTAGTTTATACCACTGATTATATAACCCATAGGTTATAATTTCAAGAAAAACGGGACTATTTAACATAATGGACGTTATCGGCACCACCGGATCACCGTTCGTTGTCGGATCTAAAAAATCCGCTCAAAAGATCATGTTTTCCTAGGCGTTTTCCACCGTTTTTTATGTTGCTTATTTGTTAATAAAATCTCGTTTCCAGTTTCGCCTCATTTTTAGCTCGAAAACACTATTTTTGTATGTTTTCTTACGGTTCTTGTTAAAGTGGTGATTTTAACCACATTTTAGTCATAATGACCTTGCTACCATATATTAATTTAAGTCCTGCCTTTCTGATGCGAGGAAGAATAACTGGCACGTATCTTGCTTGAAGCCAATAACCGGTACAAATGTACCGGATTAAATTCGAGTTTATAACTGTGAAGGAGTACATCATGTTTGAGAAAGTTGAAGATAAAGCAAAAGAAGTAGCCGGAGAAGTTCAGGAGAAATATGGTGAACTGACTGATGATTACGGAAATCAGGTAAAAGGTGCTGCCCGTAAAATCGCTGCACAGGGTGGTCAGGCTGCCCAGGAGGCGGCGGATGTTGTACGTAATAATGTAGAAAATAATCCCTTCGCGGCAATTTCCATCGCCGCGGGTGTTGGCCTGCTGATTGGCCTGCTCATCGGACGAAAATAATATTAAACGCGGGCAAAAGCCCGCCTTTTTTGTGACAGATAATATTGTTTCATCTGTATAAGGAGTAAAGTATGAATGCATTAAAAACATGGTTTCTTTCTGCTATGCTGGTATCAGCAGGCGTACTGGCTGATGCGTCCACTCATACCGAGCATTTAAAAAACCAGGCCAGTCAGCAGGCCGAAAAAATATCTAACCGGGCAGAAGAAGCTGCGCACAAGGCCGAACATCGGATTGAGGAAAAACAACAGCAGGTTGAGAACCGCCTCAAGAATGGTGGAGAGGTGAGTACGACTGATAAAGTAAAGGAAGATGCACAGAAAGCCTGGAACAGAACCAAAGAAACAACCGAAAAAGCCTGGAACAGGACTAAAGAAGCAGCACAGCAGGCCGGAGATGCTGTAAGTGAAAAGGTGAGCGAATAATCCTCTTTCCCCGGTCAGTCCGGGGAAAATGGAGTATGCAGAGTGTGTAGTAGAAAAATTATTAAATAAAAGGATGATGTCTTGACAACAGGAAATATCCAGCCGCGTGGACCATCCCGTAGCCTGATGGACAATATACACCGTATCTTCAATACTCTTACAGGAATATTGCATACCCGCCTTGAGCTTATTGCGATTGAGCTGGAAGAGGAAAAGAAAAATATTCTGGAGTTGCTGCTGATGGTGGGGGTAACCCTGATATTCACTGTATTTGGGGTTATATCGCTTCTGATATTCATTTTGCTGTCGGTCTCACCGGAACATCGGCTTATCATATCAGGTGGTGCTTCTGCTGTTTTTCTTGTTATTGCATTATTTTTTGTGATTTTCATTAAAAAAAAGACTGCCGGAAGCAGGATATTATCAGAGACCCGTAAACAACTCAGTGAAGACCTGAACTGTCTGAAAAGGGATGACGAATGAATACCCGGAAAACAGAGGAGAACCGAAAACAGAAACTGTTAAAACAGATTGAGCAACAACGACAGACACTGGCCTGTTAAAGGCAGACTGGCTCAGGATAACGTCGCCTGTTGACCGCGGCTGGCAGTCATTATATCAGTGGCGTAATGTTATCGTTCTCGCTGCTCCGATAGTAATTTATATCGTATGTGGAGCGGAGTTGCTCTGGCTAAAACTGAATCAGTTATCAGGTGAAAGGTTTTTATCAATTCATCACAAAGATTTTATTCATATGTTGTGAGTGATGGATTTTATGTCCTATCCGGTATTTTCAGGTCGTCGTCACATGCCTTTTTATATTAGTCATTAACCTTTTGAACGACCGAGAGGAGTGGGGCGATAACGTTTATGACGGGGAGAGCCCCGTCGGTTAACTTTTATTTAATTTGAATATCGACGCTATATTTTTTAGTCTTGTTTTTACGGGCATCGTTTCGAGTTTGCAGCACTCGCAACTCATATTTGCCAGAATCAGGGAGTACGTATTGTCCGTTACTATCAAGTTCTGGAGAATATCGGGATAAATCAACAGAATCATCGATCCCTGGTCCAAAGAGGTAAGTATCAGCGCTTTCATTAGAGATACTCACATGCACTTTCTGACCTTTTTTGGCATAGAAGGTATATGTATCGTAATCATATCCCTTTATTTCGCCGGAGTACTGAGCGCTGCTATGGCCTTTTCTGAACTCAACATTGACATTCTTACCCGCAGCAAAGCTCGTCGAGGTTAGCAGTGCAAGCAGCAATACAGCCTTACCGATGCTCTTAATTTTCATCGTCATCTCCTTTTTAGAATGAGTAGGATATACTGTTATAATATAACAACTCATCGTGGGGGGATTCCAGTGGCTTTTCTGTATTTGATTAAATCGATACGGCGATGGTTGCCACGCTGACTGGTTACGTTTTTCAGTTCGGTTATCAACGGTGCCGGTTCGTTGATCAATATAGTGTTACCCGGTGCGCCGTAAAGCCCCGTCCTTCAGAGCGTGGATAATGTCAAAATTATCCTGCTGGTTATTACCTGCTAACCGTTGTATAAACAATTCTGATTAGTAACCGTTGTTAAAAAGAGATATGTACAAACCTGTAACTGTTTTTATAGGGCTTCGCTATAAATATGGTAGCGCAGCAGACCGCTTCAGCCGATTTGTATCCTGGCTTTCAACGATTGGTATTACTCTCGGCGTTATGGCCCTGATAACAGTATTATCTGTAATGAACGGATTTGAACGTGAATTACAGAAGAATATTCTGGACCTGATGCCCCATGCCATTCTCTCTGCAGAGAAAGGTTATATTAATGACGACATATTACCTGCAGACAGGATAAAGCTTGAAGGTATTCAGCGAATTGCACCCTTAACAACAGGTGAGGTTGTGCTGCAAAGTGCCGGCAATGTGGCTGCCGGAATTATGCTGGGTATCGGGCCGGCAGAAAAGGACCCTCTGTCACCTTATCTGGTCAATGTGAGCCAGTCCGTATTACAACCGGGTGAGTATAATGTCATTCTTGGTGAACAGATTGCGGCTCAGTTGGGGGTTAATCGCGGTGATAAAGTCCGCATTATGGTTCCGTCAGCCAGTCAGTTCACTCCACTCGGTCGTCTGCCTGCTCAGCGCCTGTTTACTGTCGCAGGAATTTTTGCTGCCGGCAGTGACATTGACAAGAGTGAGCTACTGGTAAATATACAGGATGCGTCACGCCTTATGCGTTATCCTTCGGGGAGTTTTTCAGGATGGCGTCTGTGGCTGACAGCCCCATTGCAGGTGGGAGAACTTAGCCGTCAGACTCTGCCGGACGGAATAACATGGACAGACTGGCGTGAGCGAAAAGGAGAGTTATTCCAGGCCCAGCGGATGGAGAAAAACATCATGGGGCTTTTACTCAGTCTTATCGTGATTGTTGCCGCATTTAATATCATCACTTCTCTTGGACTTATGGTGATGGATAAACAGGCCGAAGTGGCGGTACTGCAGACGCAGGGATTAACTTCACGTCAGGTAATGATGGTTTTCATTGTTCAGGGAGTCAGTACAGGTGTCATCGGTGCGCTGGTTGGCGCAGTATCAGGTATAGTACTCGCAGGCCAGTTAAATAACCTGATGCCGGTAACGGGGTTACTGACCGGAAATATCGAGTTACCCGTAGCCACAGAACCATTGCAGGTAATTTTCGTCGTTCTGGCAACAATACTCATCTCCTTACTGTCCACACTGTATCCGGCATGGAAAGCAGCATCCATACCGCCTGCAGAGGCATTGCGGTACTCATAATTCACTGACCGGAACGATTCAGATGTTTGGATATTGGAAATTATTGTACGGTAAGCCTGTTTTTTGAACAGACTTACCTATCGCGATAGGGTGTACTCCCGTGCTATACGCCATTTCCCGTGGATTTTGTCTAATCGGATAACCTAAATGCGATATGGATTACAAGATAATTTAAAAGCGATAGCCACTGGCACTAAATTAATCCCTTACGGGGTGATTTGGTTAAATAATGCGCTAAACGTACAATAATTTCCAATATCCAAACTGACTCCTAAAGAAGCAGCACACCAGATCAATTATTAAACAAAAGGATGATGTTTTGAAAACAGGAAATACCCAGCCACATGGCCCATCCCGTAGTCTGATAGACAATATACACCGTGTTTTCACCACCCTTACAGGAATATTGCATATCCGCCTTGAGCTTATTCCAATTGAGCTGGAAGAAGAAAAGAAAAATACTCTGGGGTTGCTGCTGATGGTGGGGTTAACTCTCATTTTGCTGTCGGTCTCACCGGAACATCGGCTTATCATATCAGGTGGTGCTTCTGCTGTTTTTCTTGTTATTGCATTATTTTTTGTGATTTTCATTAAAAAAAAGACTGCCGGAAGCAGGATATTATCAGAGACCCGTAAACAACTCAGTGAAGACCTGAACTGTCTGAAAAGGGATGACGAATGAATACCCGGAAAACAGAGGAGAACCGAAAACAGAAACTGTTAAAACAGATTGAGCAACAACGACAGACACTGGGCCTGTTAAAGGCAGACTGGCTCAGGATAACGTCGCCTGTTGACCGCGGCTGGCTGTCATTATATCAGTGGCGTAATGTTATCGTTCCCGCAGTTGGAGTAGTTGCATTGTATGCGCTGAAATCCAGACCTCGTCGTCTGATTGTCTGGCCACGCAGAGCACTGGCAGTCTGGGGAGGGCTGAAATTTATCAGGCGGCGGTTCCCGATGCACCGATAGCATAGTTTATATCGTATGTGGAGCGGAGTTATTCTGTCTAAAGCTGAATCAGTTATCAGGTGAATGGTTTTTATCAATTATTTAGCAAAAAGGAATTTTTATGAGAAAGACACTGTTAACATTTATTCTGATTTTATCTGGCTGTTCGAACTGGATTGACGGAAATAATATTCTTGCGGATAAGAATATAACAGAACAGCAAATAAACGCAAAGATTGAAAACCATAAAACATCAATAAGTGAAGTGAATGCATTATTCGGGGATAAAAAGCAGGAGGGAAGAAACATTGTTAAGAAGAGTTTTCCTGATGGCAGGTATAATGTTACATCCTACCAGGGACATTTTAATGATTTAGGTGGAACTTACGCACATCGTGTTCTTTTTGTCGCTTATGATAAAGATGGTGTTATTATCAATCATGATATTGCTATAAACAATTTCAGAGAAAAAAACAAGTTTGAGAAAAAACCAGATGAGCTACGCCTGACAGCCTTTAATGAATTAAATAAAGGCGACAGCAAGTCAAAGGTTGTGAATCTTCTCGGTGAACCAAGGACTATCTCGTTTTCTGATTATGGAAATATTCTGTGGGTCTATAGCAATACAGAAATATCAAGAGATATGTCATCATACATACCAGTCTTTAACATGATGAAAGGTACTGAATCCGGCATATCAGAACGGGTATATATCGAGCTAAAAGAGAACAGGATTGAAAATATATATATTGTTTCATATAAGATAACTCAGGGGCGGGGAATTATCAATGCAGGAGACTATCAGGAGGACATCATATCCATCAGAAAAAAATACGACTAATAGTGATTTCTCACGCATCTGAAGGTTGGTCAAACACCAACCTCCTTTTCACAGACATCCTCCCCGTCAGGGGAGGATGAAAAGAGAGATATGATCTGTATTTTTCAGAAGCGATATTGCAGTCCCGCCGTCACAGTATAATTTTTATTGGAAATACCGGCAGCATCTCCGCCAATAGAGACAGAATCACCACTATTCTTATCAATGATCTGAGTACATCCTTTGCCCTCATCATATTTACTGTATGTAAATTCAGCAAAGACCTTGGCATTAGGTGTGACATAATATCCAGCGTTAATTACGGTACCATAATCACTGGATCGCTCATTTTCTGTTGTTTTGCCATAACCGACTACTCATTGTGTTGGAAATTTTGCTGGTTTCGGGTCATTCTGACCATCTGAACTGATCGACATAGGGGAGAGCTAATTGCTGCCCCTATGCCGATCAAGAGCACATTAACATTAATGTAGGCGTAGTATGCACCAGGAACAGGACATAGCAGACGCACTTCACGAATCCCTAGCCTATTTCAATCGATATTGTCGCTATTCGCTAAAAAGGCTTGCTGCGGATTATCAGGAAGAGATTGATAACTACCAGGATGATGTATGGGAGGCTCCGCACTGAGAGATCCCCTCATAATTTCCCCAAAGCGTAACCATGTGTGAATAAATTTTGAGCTAGTAGGGTTGCAGCCACGAGTAAGTCTTCCCTTGTTATTGTGTAGCCAGAATGCCGCAAAACTTCCATGCCTAAGCGAACTGTTGAGAGTACGTTTCGATTTCTGACTGTGTTAGCCTGGAAGTGCTTGTCCCAACCTTGTTTCTGAGCATGAACGCCCGCAAGCCAACATGTTAGTTGAAGCATCAGGGCGATTAGCAGCATGATATCAAAACGCTCTGAGCTGCTCGTTCGGCTATGGCGTAGGCCTAGTCCGTAGGCAGGACTTTTCAAGTCTCGGAAGGTTTCTTCAATCTGCATTCGCTTCGAATAGATATTAACAAGTTGTTTGGGTGTTCGAATTTCAACAGGTAAGTTAGTTGCTAGAACCCATGGCTCCTTTGCCGACGCTGAGTAGATTTTAGGTGACGGGTGGTGACAATGAGTCCGTGTCGAGCGCTGATTTTTTCGGCCTTTAGAGCGAGATTTATACAATAGAATTTGGCATGAGATTGGATTGCTTTTAGTCAGCCTCTTATAGCCTAAAGTCTTTGAGTGACTAGATGACATATCATGTAAGTTGCTGATAGGTTTCCAGTTTTCCGCTCCTAGGTCTGCATATTGTACTTTTCCTCTTACTCGACTTAACCAGTACCAACCCAGCTTCTCAACGGATTTATACCATGGCACTTTAAAGCCAGCATCACTGACAATGAGCGGTGTGGTGTTACTCGGTAGAATGCTCGCAAGGTCGGCTAGAAATTGGTCATGAGCTTTCTTTGAACATTGCTCTGAAAGCGGGAACGCTTTCTCATAAAGAGTAACAGAACGACCGTGTAGTGCGACTGAAGCTCGCAATACCATAAGTCGTTTTTGCTCACGAATATCAGACCAGTCAACAAGTACAATGGGCATCGTATTGCCCGAACAGATAAAGCTAGCATGCCAACGGTATACAGCGAGTCGCTCTTTGTGGAGGTGACGATTACCTAACAATCGGTCGATTCGTTTGATGTTATGTTTTGTTCTCGCTTTGGTTGGCAGGTTACGGCCAAGTTCGGTAAGAGTGAGAGTTTTACAGTCAAGTAATGCGTGGCAAGCCAACGTTAAGCTGTTGAGTCGTTTTAAGTGTAATTCGGGGCAGAATTGGTAAAGAGAGTCGTGTAAAATATCGAGTTCGCACAT
>NZ_CAWPAV010000087.1:0-12660 GCF_963885725.1 Proteus sp. G4380 | reverse complement strand
TTATTGTTATCCTATAAGAATAAACCTGCAGTGTTTAACTAATAATTAAAATAATAAACAGGTATTCTTATCTCTACTATACTCATAATATTCAATTTATAGAGCGAGTATATATAATGATTGATTTGTTTAAGTTAACGAAAAAAAGTTCTAGGCATATTGGTATAGCAATATATGTTGGTATTATAGCGGGTATCTTTTCAGCTTTAGTTAAATCTGGTTTTGAAGACCTAATTCCCCCGAGAACACTTGAAACGACACCCCCGCCAGTCGTCTTACTCGAAAAGCTTGGATTAAATATAGATACTATGACTTATCATTGGATGGGATATAGTATTAATTGGGGCGGTAATGGTGTTCATATATTATTCTCAATAGTTATCGCTGTGACATATTGTGTTATTGCTGAATTCTTGCCAAAGGTTAAATTATTACACGGTATTTGTTTTGGTATTGGCGTTTCTGTTTTTGCTCATGGTTTAGTCGTACCTCTACTAGGATTGTCTGGCTGGCTTTGGACAGCAGGTTATCAAGCATTAATTTCTGAGTTTGTTGGAACCGCTTTTTGGATCTGGTCAATTGAAGCGATTAGACAAAATTTGCGTTATTGTTTAACTAAAGAAAATGATGCTGAGTAGATAAGGAAGTTCAACCTTAATCTGTTATAAATTTCTTAAAGATCGCTTAGGCGGTCTTTTTTCGTATATGCCGACCACAGAATCAATCACCCTCGTTATCACGTTCACACAAGAGCTGTGAGTCGGCACCTTATTAACTAAATAAATTGGTAAATGTTATGTCAAAAGAGATAAGCGAATTACAGTTTAGTCTTCACTATGCCTCAGAAACAGACAGTGAAAAGAATACCTCCATCATTTTAACGGCGAATATCCATACGGCTGATGGTGAAACTCAACAACTGACACAATTAATTTGCACGACATCTTCCGCAGGTAAAAAGCAATATCGAATCGGCTTGCAAAAAATTAGTGATGCTGGTGCTCCATTGCTGGTGGCGATTGAATCCTATTGGCGCAAAAACACACAAGAGAGTTGTGTTTATTTGTTAGAGAAAGCGAAGCAATTTATTCAAGGACACTTACAACAAACGAATACATGGATATCTATGTATGGTCTTGTGATTGTTTCTAATGCGTCACTGGAAGAACAGTTGCCTGAAGGTTTATTAAAGGCACTTAAAGTATCAATGCCCGCCTAATTTTTATCGTTTCACTTTTAACTCTCTCACACTCATCATCAACGGACACTCCTCTGGGGGTGACTATGCGTATGGAAAAATTAACCAATGTAACTTATGGAACAGCAGGCTTAACGGCATTTTTTGCCAGCCTCTCATTATATGAATGGGGTTTTGTTATCGGTATGGCGTTCAGCATGCTTCTTGGTTTAGCTACTTATTTTATGACTCGTCGAGAGCAACGAAAACGCACTCAATTATTTGAAGAGCTTGTTCGTCATGTTGACCCACAAAACCCAACTGAAACCCTAAAAAGGCTTGCTGAATTAATGGTGAAAGCGCCAAAGGATATTTAATGTCTCTCAAACAGAAAATAGCGGCGGTAACAACAGCGGGAGCCACAGCAATCGCGTTAGTAGTAATAGCCCATTTTGAAGGTGTACGTTATGAACCTTATCGTGATGTGGCGGGTGTTCTAACAGTTTGTTATGGGCATACAGGCAAAGACATTATTCAAGGCAAGAGATACACACAACAAGAATGTGATGCGTTATTACAAATCGATTTTATTAAGACACAACAGCAAGTCGATGCATTAATCAAAGTATCACTCGATGACTACACCAAAGCTGCTTTATATTCCTTTGCTTTTAATGTGGGTACAACCGCATTTGCTCGCTCAACATTACTCAAGAAGCTAAACGCTGGTGATAGAGCGGGTGCCTGTGAAGAAATGAAACGTTGGATATATGCAGGCGGAAAGGTCTGGCGAGGGCTTGTCAGTCGTCGAGAGGCGGAGTCAGCACTATGTCATGGAAAACTTTAATCATCATTATCGGCTTTATTCTTGCATTACTCATTACAGTCGCTGGTGGCATTTATCTCTTGATTGATAACTCATGTACTAAAGACCAAGTGAGTTTAGAAAAGCGCTGTCAGATTGCACTCTCATATCATCGGTACTAATCATGAAATACGGAAAACTCTATGCCGTCATTGCGATGGTAGGCATTATCGTGGGTAGTTATTGGGTGATTAACTGGCAAGCTAATAGGATTAATTCACTGACAGATATCAACAAAAAACTGGCCGTGGCTCTCGAAGAACAGAAGTCTATTAATACTGACTATCAAGCACGCATAATGCGATTAAATCAGTTGGATATTCAATATACGCAGGAGCTAGCGAATGCTAAGAATGAAATTAGTCACTTGCGTGATATTAGTGAGCGTCATCCAGAGCGGGTGTACATCAAAGCCGAGTGCCCCAAAGTCAAAACCACTCCCTCCACCAGCTTGGCTTATGCAACCACCGCCCGACCTACTGACACCGCTATCCGAAATTATTGGTTACTCAGAGAGCGAATTGCAGAGTCAGAACAGATGATTAAAGGGTTGCAGGATTATATCAAACAAGAATGCATGGAATAAAAAAAAGCCCAGCATGGGTGCATGGGCAAACTAACAGGATATTAATCAAAGTATAGTGATAATTACTTAGTATAGCTTAAGTAAATATATATATCAGCAATTAGATAAGTCGTTTATCCATTAAGGAGAGTGATCATATCTTGACTGCTAGGAACAGACTAGAAGTGGCTTGGCAGTGTATCGCTAAGCTGCGAACTCTACGCATTTCATTCTGTGCATTCACCGCGCAATTAAAAACACTCACAGAACCTTACAGAAAGTCGAACCTGAGAAAAACCGTTAATGGTGTTTTCTGTGGGGCGGTTATTTCTGGTGAACAGGTTCGCTTTTCTATAAGGATTTACACCATGAGCAAATCATTAGTTTTCAAAGGTAATGAAATTACTCCATTTGATAATGGTGATAATAAGATTTGGTTTACCAGCTCTCAGATGGCTAAGCTACTCGAATACAAAAATGAGAAGTCAGTAACCAATCTATATAACGCCAACAAAGACGAGTTTTCTGATGATATGACAATGGTCACTGAAACAATGACCAATGGAATAAACAACAACTTACGTAAGAAAAAGGTCAGGATCTTCTCTGTTAGAGGTGCACATCTAATCGGAATGTTAGCTAATACAGATGTAGCGAAATCCTTGCGTCGATGGTTACTTGATCTAGCTGAAAAAGAGTCAAAACCACAAACAGGGTTAGCAAACCTTGACATGAATGAGCTTAAAACCCTGACTATCAATGAGATGCAAAATAGATTAGTAGCAGCCGATAACTGGTCGTTCGAGAACTTTGGCAGGAAAGGTAGTGACTTAATGAATTTACGCAAGCGTCACTTAAAGAAAATACGCAAAGCGAAGAAGGCAATTAAAGAACTATCACAATTAACCTTGCCTGATATGGGCGAATTTCCAGATGGAGAAGAGCCAGCATGAACCACGAACAATTCATAGAGCAGAACGTACTAGCCGAGTTAAAAAAGCTCGGCTTTTCTTTACCTGTTTGTCGTAGAGCAAGTTACATGGCGGTAGATCATTATCGCCGAAGCTCTCAAGCAAGTAGAAAAGGGCGAATGTTTGACGACTGCTTACATATTGCCAAAGTGTGGGCGAGTAAGTTCGCTAAGGAGAAAGTATGACCAAACAAGAAAAAGCAAACTTATCCATTCTCTATCGTCAATTACAGCAATCACTTGAATACTTACACTGTGGAAGAGTTGATGATGGGAGAATAGTTGCTGAAATCGTCGAGCGCGAGTTAGGCAAGTTAGTCAACAAACAGAAAACCAAATAGGCCCTAGCGGCCTTTTTTATTTAAGGAATGGATATGGTTAAAAGACCAGATTGGGAGGCCATCGAGTCGGCTTACCGAGCTGGCGTGATGTCCATAAGGGAAATAGCCTCTCAATACGAGATAACCCATCAGGCGATAAGTAAGCGTGCCAAGAAAGAAGGATGGGAGCGAGATTTAAAGGCAAAGGTTAAGGCTAGGGCTGAAAACTTGGTTGCCAAAAGGGAGGTTGCCAGTCTGGTTGCCACCGAAAAGGCTATTTCAGAACGGCAACTTATTGAGGCTAATGCCGAGGTTATCGCTAATGTCCGCATGGAGCATAGAGGCGATATTCGAAGGGCTAGAGAATTAACCAACAACTTATTTGATGAACTATCTGCTGAATGTGCTGATGTGCCAGCCTTAAGAAAACTTGGCGAGTTAATGTTTAGTCCTGATGATAACGGACGCGATAAACTCAATGAAATTTATCATTCAATCATATCTCTCCCTGAGCGCGTTAAGTCAGCCAAAGCATTAAGTGAAACACTCAAAAACTTGGTTGGGCTTGAGCGTCAAGCATACGGCCTTGATGATGTTCAGCCGAATAAGACAGCTAGTCAGCTATCAGAACTAATGGACGACTTATCTAAGGAATAATCATGAAGCCAGAACATCTTGCATTATTAAGAGATAAGCTCTGGCGATTGAATCACCTCTACTGGATCACAAACAAAGAAGGTAAGCCAGTTCGATTTAAAATGACGCCTGAGCAACTCGAATATTTTGAAGGGATGCACACGCGAAACATTATCCTGAAAGCTCGTCAGCTTGGCTTTACTACAGAAGTCTGCATTATCCAATTAGACGCAGCGTTATTTGAGGCGGCTAAATGTGCATTGATAGCCCACACACTTAACGATGCTAAGCGACTATTCAGGGAAAAGATAAAGTATGCCTATGACAAGCTACCCGATGAAATCAAAGCGGCTAACCCAGCGAGTAATGATGCGGTTGGTGAGTTGGTGTTTAGCAAAGGCGGCTCGCTTTATATCAGCACGTCATTTCGTGGCGGTACACTCCGTTATTTGCACGTTTCTGAGTTCGGTAAGATATGTGCTAAGTATCCAGAGAAAGCCCGTGAGATTGTCACTGGCGCATTTGAGGCGGTATCAAGCGATTGTTTTACGACGATTGAAAGCACAGCGGAGGGTCGAGCAGGTTATTTCTTCGATTATTGCCAGTCTGCTGAGAAAGCGCAAATTCAGAATAAGACTCTCTCTAACCTAGACTGGAAGTTCTTTTTCTTCTCATGGTGGAAGAATCCAGAGTATGCCATTAACCCTGTTGAGCCATTACCCCAGCGGTTAGTTGATTACTTTGATGAGATAGCCAGCAAACATGGTGTTCAATTAAATGAGCGCCAGAAAGCATGGTATTACGCCAAAGAGAAAACGCTTGGCGACGATATGAAACGGGAATATCCGTCAATACCGTCTGAGGCATTCCAACAATCGGTTGAAGGCGCTTACTACGCCAAGCAGTTCCGCTTCCTGTACGAAAATAAACGCATTGGCACACTTCCTGATAACTCGCACTTACCGGTTCACACGTACTGGGATATTGGTGTGGGTGACTCAACGTCAATTTGGTTTATTCGTGAAGTGGGCGAGGAGTTCCACATTATAGACCACTACTCAAACAGTGGTGAAGGTCTACGGCACTACATGAAAGTACTGAAAGACAAAGGCTACACATATGCAAGTCACAATGGCCCTCATGATATCGATAACCGTGAGTTTGGCTCGGATGCGAAATCTCGGCGTGAATTAGCGCGTGAGGGGTACGAAATCGACGGACAAATTTACTCAATCCGATTTGAAGTAGTGCCGAAGCTTTCAGTTGATGAAGGTATCGAGGCAGTACGTGAAATTCTGCCACTTTGCGTGTTTGATGAGCATAAATGTAGTGAAGGCATTGCTCATCTAGAAGCTTATCGTAAAGAGTGGGATGACAAGCGAGGCTGTTGGAAAGATAAACCGCTTCACGATTACACGTCACATGATGCTGATGGATTTAGGTATTTTGCGGTGAGCAGAAGAAACACTAAGCGCCCAGCATTCGAAATTAACCTAGGAACAACCTTCTGATGAGTACAACAAATGTAGATTTCACTCGACCGGAGTATAAAACGGCTGCTCCTCAGTGGGAGCTAGTTCGCGCTGTTTGCCGAGGCGGTGAAGATATAAAAAATTATCTTCCTGAGCTTGAAGAGCAAGATGGCGAGCGTAAAAAGAAGCGCAATAAAGATTATCAAGACCGTGCGGTGTTCTATCCAATAACAGGCAATACTCGCAACGGAATGATAGGGATGGCATTTAAAAAAGATCCCTTAGTTGCTGTCGTCGAAAAGCTGTCGTGTTTAAAAGACGATGCTGACGGGGCGGGTTCAAGTATCTATCAATTGGCTCAGTCTTCACTTGAGTCAGTATTGGAAGTCGGTCGGCATGGTCTGTATGTTGATTACAACAGTGATTCGAAACTCCCGTACATATTCCAATATCGTGCTGAAGACATCATTAACTGGCGTACAGCTCGTATTAATGGGCGCACGATGTTAACGCTGGTGGTATTGCGTGAAACGGTGGAAGAAGAGGACGGGTTTGGTTTTAAGGATGAGGTTCAATACCGTGTATTGTCGATAGAAGAAGGTAAGTTTGTCTGTCGTGTCTATCGCAAGCCCAGTGGAAGTAGCGTTTTTGAAATTTCTTCTGAGTATATACCTGCGCGTGCTGGTAACGGTGTGTGGAATGAAATTCCATTTACATTTATTGGTGCACAGAATAATGATCACACTATTGATGAAGCCCCACTTCTAGGATTGGCAAAAATCAACCTAGGGCATTATCGAAACTCTGCTGATTATGAAGATTCTGTTTTCTTCTGTGGGCAAATACAACCTTATCTAGGTGGGCTAGGAACAGAATGGCGTGACTATCTAGAAAAGAAAGGCGTTATGGTTGGTTCTCGCTCGCCAATTATGTTGCCAGAAAAAGGTTTCTTTGGTTACGCTCAGGCTCAACCTAACATGCTGGCAAAAGAAGCAATGGACAGTAAACGCGATTATATGGTTGCGCTCGGTGCTCAATTGGTTTCTGCTGATAGCAAAGTTAAAACGGTTATTCAGTCTGTCGGTGAACAGAACGCACAAACCTCTATCCTGAGCATCTGTTGCTCTAATGTTTCCGATGCATGCAGTAAATCGCTAATATGGTGTGCTGAATACTTAGGTTTAGATACTGCAGGCATTTCGTTTGAGATTAACAAAGACCTCGTTAATCACATTGCCGATAGTTCGATGATCCGTGAAATCGTCGCAGCATGGCAATCTGGCGCAACGCGTAAATCTGACTTAGTGAGAAGTTTGCAGAAATATGATGTTATCGACCCCGCTGATGATGTTGATGTGGTGGTGGATGAGCTTAATAATCAAGAGCCGACAATGGTAGGTGAGACATGAGATCAGTGAATGAGCGGTTAATGGATGAATTGATTGCTCACTCCCTGTTTTCTGGTCGCTATTCTACAGGGGTGGCTAGACGCATGATAAAGGCACTTAATGAGTTTGATGCTGAATTAACTGCTTCACTTATAGTGTCTTTAGATGATACCTCCATCGATGTTAATAGTTTCACTGCAAGGCGATTGGAGTCGTTGCTGTCCAGCGTTAGAAGTATTAATAAGCGTGCAGTTGATAGTGCTTTTTCATTGTTAACAGAAGAAATGAGAGCGCATGCATTATATGAGGCTGGCTACTACCCATCACTGTTTGATGCTCTACTACCTGATGTTGTTCTACGCAAATATCCACTAATGAGCATTACAGAGGAAATGCTATTTTCCTCAGTCATGTCTCGCCCATTTCAAGGGAAATTACTTTCTGAATGGGCTGATGGATTAGAATCAGATCGCATGACACGCATAAATAACGCTGTTCGGAATGGTTATTTAAATGGTGATAGTGCGGTAGAAATCGGACGTAAAATCAGAGGACATGCAAACCAAGGTTATAAGGATGGCGTATTGCAACTAAGCCGAGCTAATGCGACGACAATAGCTAAAACGGCCATTAGCCATTTACAAGCAACAGCGCGAGATCAGTTTGCTGATGCCAATAAAGACATTCTTGATTGTAAACAATGGTTATCTACCCTCGATAATAAAACATCTCACGATTGCATTATTCGGGATAGGTTGAGATACACGCTGGAAGGTAAGCCTATTGGTCATAAAGTTCCTTATCTACAAGGCCCCGGAAAAATCCACTTCAATTGCCGCTCAACAGAAACGCTGGTTACCAAATCGTGGCGTGAATTAGGTATCGATTTAGATGAGATGGACGCAGGAACTCGTGCCTCAATGGACGGGCAGGTGCCAGCAGATACCAATTTTCTTGATTGGATACAACGGCAACCTGAATGGCGACAGCGTCAAGTTTTCGGAGAAACGCGATTCAGACTAATGAAAGAGGGCGGTATGCATCCTTCTGAGTTTTATACCGATAAGGGAGAGTTTATTTCACTAGAGCGACTTAGAGAGATAGATGGGCATGCATTTAGAGAGGCTGGATATAGCTAATCAATAAACCATTTAACAAGGTCACCTCGGTGGCCTTTTTTATTACCTAAACTCAGCTCAGGGCTGAGTTATTACAACGCGCTAGGCGCATCTAATCCCAAGGGGAATCACATGTTATTTATGAATATCGAACGCAAATATTATTCACAGGCTGATGATGGTTCGCAAGGTGGAGGTGGTGGAACACCGGAAATCACTCCAGAAATTCAAGCTATTATCGACCAGCAGGTTTCAGGGCTAAAGGCTAAAAACAGTGAGTTGCTAGGCAAGCTCAAAGAGCAAGGCGATAACCTGAAACGTTTTGAAGGCATTGACCCAGACACTGTGAAGGGCATGCTTAAACGCTTTGAGAATGACGAAGAAGCCAAGCTCATTGCAGATGGCAAGATTGACGAGGTTCTCAATAAGCGCACTGAGCGTTTGCGTGGTGATTTCGACAAGAAGTTAAAAGAAGCAAGCTCTAAAGCTGAAAAGGCAGAGGCGTTTGCAAATAAATTCCGTGCTCGTGTGTTAGGCGATGAAATTCGTTCTGCAGCAGGGAAAGCGGGTGCATTAACCAGCGCTCAAGAAGATTTAATTTTACGTGCCAAAGGCATTTTTCAGATCAACGATGAAGGTCAGGCCGTAGCCGTTGATGAAGATGGCAATCCAATCATGGGCAAAGATGGTCGCACGCCATTATCACCTATTGAATGGATTGAATCCCTAAAAGAAAGTGCTCCTCACTTATTCCCCGCAGCCTCTGGTACAGATGCAGGGAAACATAAACAAGGTGGTGCACATTTTAAACGTTCTCAAATGTCCGCCAGTGACAAGGCTGATTATATTCGCCGATACGGGCGTGACGCATATTTAAAACTTCCAAAAGAGTAAGGAAATATAAGTAATGGCTACGATGACTAATAATGATTTAGTAATTTATAACGATTTAGCACAAACTGCGTTTTTAGAACGCCGTCAAGATAATTTAGCAGTATTTAATCAGGCATCAAACGGCGCAATTGTGCTGGATAACCTTTTTATTGAGGGGGACTTCCGTAAGCGTGCATTTTATCAGATCGGCGGTTCGATTGAGCATCGTGATGTAAACTCCACAGCATCTGTAGAGAACAAAAAAATCGGCGCGGGCGAATCTGTTGATGTAAAAGCACCTTGGAAATATGGTCCTTATGCAACGACAGAAGAAGCATTTAAACGCCGTGGCCGTGATGTATCGGAGTTCTCTGAGTTAGTGGGTACCGATGCGGCAGATGCTTCACTAGAGGGTTATATCAAATACTCTTTAGCTGCTTTAGGTGCCGCTATTGGCAATAACAAAGAAATGGTGGTGACTGCGGATATTGCGACAGATGGCAAGAAAACACTGACCAAAGGTTTACGCAGATATGGTGATAAGTTCAACCGCGTAAATCTGTTTGTTATGCACTCAACCACCTACTTCGATATTGTTGATCAGGCCATTGACAACAAAGTGTATGAAGAAGCGGGTGTGGTTATCTACGGTGGACAGCCAGGCACATTAGGTAAGCCTGTGCTGGTAACGGATACAGCGCCAGTAGATGCCATCTTTGGTTTAGTGCCGGGTGCTGTGACTATCACTGAATCCCAAGAGCCGACTTTCCGATCTTATGAAATCAATGACAAGGAGAACTTGGAAGTTGGTTATCGTGGTGAAGGCGTGGTTAACGTTGGCGTTCTGGGCTATAGCTGGGATGAATCAAAAGGAAAAAACCCTGATTTAACACAGTTAGGCACCGCAGGTAACTGGAAGAAGCATTTCACTAGCAACAAATTAACCGCTGGCGTCATGATTAAACTGACTGCCGAAGAGGGAAAGTAACCCTGTCAGCGGATAAAACGTCCGCTATCGCTGACAGTACAGATACAGTAACGATCACTCTTAATTACACCAAGGGCAGCTCTCCAGTCGAAGGAGCTACCGTTAATTGGTCTACAACAGGTGGCAAATTAAGCGTTACTTCATCTAAGACGGGCAAAGCTGGTGGTGCGACAGTGAAATTAACTTCTGATTCACAGGGTGAATTTATTGTCACAGCCACTGTTGATGGTGTTGCACAAAATACTGATGCAATTACATTCACAGAAAAAACTTCTCCAGACGAGTAATTTAAGGGGCTTTGTGCCCCTCTTTTTTTTGAGGTGAGCATGATTGATCCTGATAAGAACTCTCCAATATTTAATAGCTACGCAAGTGTGGATGATTTGAAGAAATACGCTGAGGATAGAAATATCACTTTGGCAGATAGTGGATTAGAGGCATTACTAATTACGGCGATGGATTATCTTGAATCGCAAAAATGGTTAGGTAAACGAACTAACCTAAATCAACCTTTATCTTTCCCTCGCTCAGGGCTATCTCGCGACGGTGTTGCCATCCCAAGCGATCAGATACCAAAGCAATTAATCCAAGCTCAATGCCGTTTAGCGATTGAATCAGTAGAAAATGACCTACAGCCCACGTTAGGCGCTGAAATCACCTCAGAGCGAATTGAGGGCGCTATTACTGTGCAATATGCCGAAGGCACTAATACTGGCGCACCAAACTTTCCTTGGTTAAAAGGTTTATTGTCTGGCTTGATTGATGTCTCGGATGGATTTGCCATTAATACATTTGCAATGAGGTAGCCATGAACATTTATCAACGTGGGCAGAGTACAGCATTAAGGATGTTGAAAAAATATGGCGTTTCCTATCAGGCTAAGCGTGATGGTAAGCATTGGGTTGATGATGAGGGGCAGGAACACTTTGAGCCAGAAACGTTATTTTCTGTTGTCGGGGTAAAAACGCAATATAAACCTTACGAAATCGATGGCACGCTTATTCTCTCTACGGATATTAAAATGATACTTCCTCCAGATATTGATATTCAGAAAGGGGATAAGGTGCTGAGAGATCCCCTCATAATTTCCCCAAAGCGTAACCATGTGTGAATAAATTTTGAGCTAGTAGGGTTGCAGCCACGAGTAAGTCTTCCCTTGTTATTGTGTAGCCAGAATGCCGCAAAACTTCCATGCCTAAGCGAACTGTTGAGAGTACGTTTCGATTTCTGACTGTGTTAGCCTGGAAGTGCTTGTCCCAACCTTGTTTCTGAGCATGAACGCCCGCAAGCCAACATGTTAGTTGAAGCATCAGGGCGATTAGCAGCATGATATCAAAACGCTCTGAGCTGCTCGTTCGGCTATGGCGTAGGCCTAGTCCGTAGGCAGGACTTTTCAAGTCTCGGAAGGTTTCTTCAATCTGCATTCGCTTCGAATAGATATTAACAAGTTGTTTGGGTGTTCGAATTTCAACAGGTAAGTTAGTTGCTAGAACCCATGGCTCCTTTGCCGACGCTGAGTAGATTTTAGGTGACGGGTGGTGACAATGAGTCCGTGTCGAGCGCTGATTTTTTCGGCCTTTAGAGCGAGATTTATACAATAGAATTTGGCATGAGATTGGATTGCTTTTAGTCAGCCTCTTATAGCCTAAAGTCTTTGAGTGACTAGATGACATATCATGTAAGTTGCTGATAGGTTTCCAGTTTTCCGCTCCTAGGTCTGCATATTGTACTTTTCCTCTTACTCGACTTAACCAGTACCAACCCAGCTTCTCAACGGATTTATACCATGGCACTTTAAAGCCAGCATCACTGACAATGAGCGGTGTGGTGTTACTCGGTAGAATGCTCGCAAGGTCGGCTAGAAATTGGTCATGAGCTTTCTTTGAACATTGCTCTGAAAGCGGGAACGCTTTCTCATAAAGAGTAACAGAACGACCGTGTAGTGCGACTGAAGCTCGCAATACCATAAGTCGTTTTTGCTCACGAATATCAGACCAGTCAACAAGTACAATGGGCATCGTATTGCCCGAACAGATAAAGCTAGCATGCCAACGGTATACAGCGAGTCGCTCTTTGTGGAGGTGACGATTACCTAACAATCGGTCGATTCGTTTGATGTTATGTTTTGTTCTCGCTTTGGTTGGCAGGTTACGGCCAAGTTCGGTAAGAGTGAGAGTTTTACAGTCAAGTAATGCGTGGCAAGCCAACGTTAAGCTGTTGAGTCGTTTTAAGTGTAATTCGGGGCAGAATTGGTAAAGAGAGTCGTGTAAAATATCGAGTTCGCACAT
>NZ_CAWPAV010000086.1:0-57225 GCF_963885725.1 Proteus sp. G4380 | reverse complement strand
CCCTGTGTTTTTTCAAGGTTAAGTGAAGCCCATCGTTCTTCTGATATAGGGTAAATAAATCCACATCCCTTGATTGCGGCAACATTTCCATACTGCCCTATGTAAGTATGTAGCTGAAAAAGATCTTCACGCTTCACCCCAAATTGTGAATCAAATGCTTTATACTTCACATCAAATACGAATAAACTCTCATCGATTTCTATAACAAGATCAGGTTCAAGTTTTCTCATATAACCACTGAGAGCACCAGATGCTATTTGCTGACGTTGCTCGAACTTACCTAGCAGGCGTAGCCCATCTCGCTTAATGAGCTTACGAATGAAATATTCAAACAACATCGAAATATCGAAAAAGAAAGCACTCGAATCCTGCTGCGAATCAAAATCAGAGCCCTTCCGGTCAATGACTTGCTTAGATAAGTCAATGAGCACGTTATAATCATTGTAGAAAGGGTTGGTGAAATGAGAAGTCCTCAAAATTTCTTGCTGTGACCTTTTAATCCCCTGATTGGCAGTCAGAAATGCACTATAGATATTTCGTGTTTGGTGACAAAATGAGTAATGTGCGACTGCTTCATAAGCTTTTATAAAAAGTGAAGTTGCAGGGCTGTCGTAGCTGTGCTCTCGGTACGAGCATAAATATTTTCCAGATGACTTATTCTGGAAATAATCTGTAGCATTTATAGTTCCCCTTACGCGGGAAATACGATCATTTCTTGTAATATAAGTCTTTGGCAAGCCCAGGCGGTATGCTCTCTTAAACTTAATGTTCCATAGATATGCTAAAAGCCACTCGTAACCGTCTGCGTGACTTTCTCCTCCAATGTTTTCTAATTCGAGAAATCCATCGGCATCTGCAATGATGTATTGAAGGAAAGCATCACCAAAACGTGAGCTGATCTTCAGAGAGTAATCTCCTCGCTTAACAAATCCGATTAGATTGCCCGTGTCGAGATTAAAATTTCTTGCATCCGTACCAGAGACACCGATGAAACCGCCATCTGTATTGTGTTCGTAATCTTCATCATTGAAGAGTATTAAAGCATCGGAAATATTATCATTCAGCGTTTTTTCGACATCACGAGATACCGAATTCAAAAAGTGCCAAATTGCAGACTCGTCGTTATGAGGATAGGTCCATTGTCCTTTTGATTTGGCACTAAGGGTTATCGACTTTCCTAAACGTCTATTTGTCAAAATGCCTTCGCTGACAAAATAGGACTGGTTATCGACCAGTGTGCCGTTCTTAATGATATCGAAAAGCCACACAGTTTAAACCCCAAATGCCTTTCCGAAGGAGCTAATCAGTTCAGTCTCCTTACCTGTTCCACGAAGATACTCCTGTAATAACGGACGAATACAATCATCCCATACACGCTCTCGTACCTCCGAAACTGTAAGGCTGGTTGCATACTTCAAATCCATCAAATAGGCATGACCAATTTGGTAATCATTACCAAGCAAAGGCTCTTTAGCTATCAATTCATTCAAGCGTTCAAGGTTATCCACCAGGGGCAGCCAAGCTTTGCAAAATTGGTTCAAATGGTATTTCAATAGCGCCATATCAGGCACCACTTCTTCCCAACGGAATCTTCGACGTAAAGCGAAGTCAAAACTTTCGACACTTCTGTCTATCGTGTTCATCGTTCCAATAAGATAGATGTTTGTTGGAATGAAGAACAAATACCCTTTAGCGTCCTTAAGCATACCAGTATGTTCATTGTTCAGATTGGCATATTGGGTTTTAACGCAACCTCTAGTGCCTCGGTATTCCAGACAGTACATTAACTCACCAAAAACGCGAGACAACTCAGCTCGGTTTACCTCATCAATTATAAAGAAAAATGGTGGTACTGCTTCCGATACAAGCTTGGATATATCTGATATTTCGAAAATATCCTGCCAATGCTCGCCTGATAACTTTTCTCTAAACGGGAGAAGTTCCTTGATAGTAAGAGACTCCCACTTCTGAGTAAGTCCAAGCCCATACACATCGATTTCCCACTTACCAGCGCTTCGGCAAAACTCTTTAAAAACACCATTTTGCAACGTTAATTGAGAGTTCCCATCACTGTCCAAAACAGGACGTAGCCCTTCCATAAAGTCTTCATAACTGAAAGAAGGATGAAATTGAACCAACTCAATCTGACTTGCATGTGTGAGACGGCTGTAGGGAGCAAATTCCTCTTTCCAGATGTCAAACAAGAGCGAAGTTTGCAGGCGAGCTTGATAAGTTTTCCCTGTCCCCGGCGCACCGTATTTAACAATCTGCTTCTTTAAACTGAATGGGTTTGACAAATTCTCGTAAAGCACCCAAACAAACTGACTAAGATAAAACTCATCAGTTTTACCTTCCCGAAGCTCATTATCAAACTCGCTTTTGATGCTCTTTAATAGAAAAATGTTTTTAGCAAACCAACTTTGATTTTCTTCTGCTGGGTATGCTGGAATTATTCCTTCGCGTATAAGCCAACTAAAAACCTGATTAAATTTACCGGAATCAACCGTTGTGGAGACTTCGAGCGTACAAGCTGCTGCCACTCGATTAACGAGAACAGGGTTGTTGGATTTACCTTGGTTAGACCACGAATCAGAAAAAATCGTGAAGTTTTCACTGTTTGGAATCAATATAAATTTTTCTAATGCGGATATGAAATTCTTGTTTTTAATGAATGACTGGAAATTGTCATTGCTCAACACAGACTGTCCGCGAGAAGCGATACCGTTGCTCTTCTCATAGATTAACTGCTTCAGAAAAGCTTCATCATTTTGAGACAAGCCTTCTCCAGATGTGATTCGCTCACGAATTTGAGCGACCTGACTGTAAAAGTCACGATAGGCTTTGTGCCATCCATTGACTTCATGTTTCCTGTTCTCAATAAGATATTTATATAGGTTTTTCAGTCTACTTTTCATTTATTCCCTTGTTACTGGATTATCGGACACACATCTTGAATTCATTTTGCGCTTTTGTGAGAGACTCATTTAGCCTGTAAACAGTAACCAAAGTCTTCATCGCTCCTGACGGAACGACCACAAAATGCAAATCACTGTTACTGTGCCGCCAAATATCAGCTTTGTTACTATATTTTTGGTTCTTATGAAGAGCTACCTTTTCAGGCAAAATTGCTTTTGTCAATGATGAGCTAAATAACCTTGAAGTCAAAGCCTTCCAAGGATGCTTAGGTACGCCGTCTGAAAGCCGTTCCACAAATCGTTCTAGCGCGTGACGAGTCACCACGACAGGCCCAATATTCGGAACGTTGATGACCTCATCGATTTCTCTCACTGTAGCATTATCGACGCTGTATTCTTCGAAGGAATGTGAGAGCCAATCGTCCCGCTTCTCTACCGAGATCTGTGCTTCCTGGTATCGAGTGAGCAAAAACCTAGTCAGGCTGTAAAGTGAATGCTGAGTTGAGCGTTGTTTCTGTAACTTTTTGATAGCTCCTTTACTGACTCGGATTTGAAGCCCATTACCGCTTCGGTTACTCCCCATCATCTCTTTCACTGACAGTAGGTGATGAATAGCATAAAGCTCAGCTGCAATTGGCTTTTGCTGCTCAGGTAGCTTGTCGTATTGCTCACCTAAATCGACCTTTAGCTCACCACCTCTTCGAAGTCCGGTCTTCCAGTAAACCTTAAACTCACCATCAATCTGCTTTGTTAACAGGGTTAATACCATCATGTTTGTTTCTCCTATTGGTTATCTATTTTTCATTCTCCATGTTTTTTCAAATATGCAAGGCGCAAAAAAAGGGGCCGAAGCCCCTTGGATCAGATATGAACTTTAGGAAAGCCCATGGCACCGTAAACATTCAGCACATCATTCCAATCCCAACTTTTCACGCCGAGTGACGTTGGTATAGGAGGGATCAAGACTTGTGTCAGAATGCCTTTTTTCCAGGCTTTTTTCTTGAGTTCATTCGCTGCATTCAGGCCGGTCTCAGAGAGATCGTGATCTGCCCAGATGTACAGCATTTTCACATTACTTGGTGGTTCAAACCTAGCCAGTAGCGTTGCATTCACAACCGACCAACATGTTTGCCCCGTTGCTCTGGTAACCGCTAAAGCCGTTTCTATACCTTCAGAAACACCTAGTACTTCACCAGGCTCACCTATAGGAATGGCACCACCAGTGATTGTTCTGTCACTTGGTATCGGCATCATCTTTTTAGGCTTTTCAACCGGCGCTTTGAATCCATCTTCACTTAGGTAGATCCGATGAAACGTGGCCGAACGCCCTTGCTGAGTAACGATTTTACCTAGCAGCGCTGGGTAGCTATCGATAAACAGGCCATCTTCATCATGGTAAGGCAAGTTTGGATGAAACCTCAGCACCGAATCCCATTCAGGACGAAGCCGCGTCACAATGCCACGACGATGCAAGTAGTTCCAAACTGGTTGCGCACGAGTATCTGCAAGAGAAAACGTTTCTCCCCAGGTTTGATTCAAGCGATGGATAATCGCTTTGTCCTCGTCCTGCTTTCTAGCCTTCCAATCAACAGCGTTACTCGGTATTGGCCGAGTAGGCACTTGTATTTGTCCGGGTTGAATACCTAGAACTTGGCCGATTGCTTCAATAGACTGAGCAAAGTTCCATCCATTAATCCAAGACAACAGTTCAAAGCCATCATGAAAGATACCGCAGGAGTTACAAACGCCACCTCCGGTATATTCAGCATCTTTGAATAGCCTAAAGCCATCACGACCGCCATGAACAGGACACGCCACATGACGGCCTTTTCGAGCAATGGCGGCATCAAGTTCTGGCACCAATGCCGCTAATACTTGAAGCCATTGGCCATTAAGATATGGCCTTACTGTTTCAATTTGTAAAGGTAACGCCATATAACCTCCTTAAGTAAAAAGCCGACTCCTACCACTGGTGGTAAAAGTCAGCTTGGGTCCTGCATTGAGCCGTTTGGTTAATGCAGGAACGTTAGTCAAGCTGGATACCATGTCGTCTTAATAGCCACATGATGGACTCACGAAGCACATCAGGATCGACAACCGCAGCCATTGCGCAAACACGAAAGCAAAATGGCGTTAATTCGTCATTTTGAATCCACGACAACACATCCTTGCGCAACCGAGTACTGACACGACCGTCCAGCAATACACGGATCGCATCCAAAAGAATGCCTTCGCGTAACTGCCAGATTTCCGTGTCAGACCAAGTGACTGGGGCATCATCAAACTCAAATATAAATTCGAGCTGTGATAACGTGTGTTGATGGGACTGCTTTTGTGATGAAGGTGAATGGGCAATGCGCCCATTCATTAAAGATAACCGCGTTCGGCAAGCGAAACGCAGCCCTCGTATGCGACCACGACATGGTCAAGCGTTCGAATATCAACAAGTGACAAGGCGTCACGGAGTCGATGAGTGATGCGTTTATCAGCTTCACTGGGTTCAGGATCACCCGATGGATGGTTATGAACCAGTATCACTGCTGCCGCATTAAGTTCTAGCGCTCGTTTTGTTACTTCCCTTGGATACACGCTCGCCGCATCTAAAGTGCCTTTGAACAGCTCTTCAAATCGAATGACACGATGCTTTGTATCAAGAAACAGCACGCCAAAGACTTCGTGCTCATACTCGTGCATCAGTGTTTGCAGGTATGAGAACGCCGACGATGGCTGTTCAATTTTTCGACCTTTACTCAATCGACCACGGGCAAGCTTGAGCGCCATATCTAAGATATCCTCTTCAGTCACTTGCTCAGGAACGATATAAGTACCGGCTTCTTCGCCAGCTAAGAACTTTTTGTTTTTCATAGGAGTCTCCCCAAAAAAAAGCGGAGACGAACCCATGCCCTGAAGGGGACGGAATCGTCCCCGCAGGGTGGTAAATTTGATGTGGTTACTGAATTAACAGTTGTTGTGTTACTTCGAATAACTCACGCTTCAGATCTTTGACGTCGTTAATCACGATGCTTTGAGGAAAGAATTTCTCAACACTGCGTGTTTGAATCCCTATTCCCAGCAGCTCAAAGCCACTTCGTCTGCATCGGTCAACAATGTCATGCGTGGCAGCCCAATCATCTGGGTCACCATCCGTTAGCACTATCATTAGCTTTCGCTTCTGTTTTTGCGCTAACAAACTGTTTGCCGCAAACCACATCGCTTGTGCCATAGGCGTACAACCTCGTGGTTTTTGGTCAAAACAGGCGGCCCGATGTCGAACCGATTGCTTGGGCAATAACGCGATAGAAACTTCCTGATGAATACCAGGAAAATAACTGACCGCAGGTACAACACCCGGTATGCCTTCCAGTGCCATGGCCAAAGCCAAAGCGGCTTCATTGGCAACATGAAAGTACTTGCGATTACCTTCGCCAATGGGCTTACCCATTGAGCCCGATATATCGACAAGCAAGTGCACAGCAGCATTAGGCGCAATGCGGGGCTGCCTTTGAATAAACAATCTCGACTCACCTGCTTGTGAAGCGGCAAGACGATGTGTTGCAACTCGAAGACCGTGCTGTTTGGCATGATTCCGATTGTCCTGACTGGACTGAACCATGCCCCTAAGTCGGGCTCGAATTTGAGCGGACTCAGACGCCGATAAGCTCAAGATGGCCTCATCACCCAACATAGCCTGCTCTGCTTGGGGCAAACTGAGTGGAGTGACGCCCTGATGTCCTTCAGCTTGTTCCGACAACACTTCTGCCACTTGTGCAAAGGTATCGGGTTCAAACTGAGCGGCACTGGCCTCTAAGGCTTGTCGCAAATTGTCAGCTTGATCAGAGTTATCAGAATCACCCGTTTCAGCAGCATCCCCTGTTGCAGACGAACCTGTTTCCGGGGTTTGACTGTCACTACTGCTATTGCTGTCATTACTCGCATCTTGTCTAATGTCATTACCGCTATCAGCATCCGACTCATCCTGAGGGGGACGAGATTCTTCTTCCAACATGGCAACGATGGCATCGACAAGTTTTAGCACTTCACCTGTAGACACCAGGCTAGGCACTGCTGTCAGCATGGCGCTTAACCGGCTCATCGCTGCGGTAGGAAAGAGTTGTCTTACTCTTTCATCAACTGCTTGATACAAAGGCGTCAGCGCTTTCTGGCCCAGAAAATGGCATCTCAAGCGGAACAACAACCAGGCTTGCAAGTTAGATGCAGGCTCAAGCTGTTCAGGTACACTCATTTGCTGAGTGTCCACCATGTACTCAATCACTTGCGAAATACTGCGCCGGGTTCCGGGGTAATCCTTTGCCAATTCGTTTTCAATGCGAACATCCTCAATAATATTGAGAAGTGCCTTACGGATCGGCTTGGACGACGCCTTCTGCACCATGTCAAAATTGGTATGCCGAATATGCGCCGCTTCATGAGCCAGATAACCCCAAGCTATCTGTTGATAGTGTGGGTCGTCTGGGTTTGCTGTTGGGATCACAATCCGCTCACCATCTGTAAACGCATCTTGTCCTTGAATAAGCACCTTCACACCAAACTTTTCGCCATAAGCGGCGGCAACAATTGGCAGTGCATTTTTTAATGGATGATTCATGGGAGTCTCCTAATCATTAGGGGGAATACTCCCTCAGCGGGAGCGTTTCCCCGCTGGGAATGTGATTGTTTAAACCTGTGCTTCTAGCTTATCCAGGTCGTATTTTTGACCTAACCAAGCCACCAATTGAGCTGGACTCTCGTGCTGCTCAAATGACGTTTTAAGCTGGTCTAAACTCAGGATGTCATCCAATGTCAGACCGTACTGGTCTTGTAACTGAGTAGACACCTCGTGTTGATATTGCAGCCAGGCCCGCTCATAAGCGGTTTGCTGCAATGCTATGTTTGGAACAAATACCATGGCCGTTACCCAAGCTCCTTGTGCGTCCGCATCTGCGATCAAAACAGGGTTCTTGGGGATCACGACACTATGTGTTGAGTACGACCGTTGTACTAACGTTCGACAACACGCCACTTCTGGTATCGATTCACTTTCAACCGCATCAGTCACACCACGAAAATGTGCTTCAAACTGCTTCAGTTGGCTGGGGTTATGGATGGTTGATTGCATAATTTCCTCTTACATAGTTCAGAGGACATGCGCCCTTTAGGGCGACATGCCCTCAAGGACGTTAAAAATAAAATGAGTTTGGTACAGTCGAACCAAGGTTTGGTCTGACGGTTGGTTGTGGTATTGCACATAAGTTATCTGGCTGAGCAGATACTGGCTGTGCGGGTTTAGGTTCAGGTTTGGGCATCAGTTGTCTGATATCCAATTGACCTTCACCGTGCATTCTCATCTTGTCTGGATCAGACAAAATTAAAATGGTCGCCATCAGTTCGTGATAGAGATTGTCTGTCACAGGGCCGGTCTTCGGCAGACGAACAAATAAATTGTCCATCGCTTCGACCATCGGCTGGACTCGATGATCCAGGAATGACAAACCATCCAACTTGTCTCTTAACCGCTTCAGAGGATTAAGGGCTCGCTGGCTGATTTGATTCTTACCTGCAACGGAACGCTCAAACAGTTCATTGGCATCACGAGCCACCTCCCTAAAGAGGGTGTGTCCCATGCCATTGACCTTGTCATCTAAGCCACCAGCTTGTTCAGCCGGTTGCATTCGATAGATGGCATAATCGAACTGAAGCCGTTGTTCCACATCTTCAATGGGTGACAGCGCACGCCGGATTGCATCTGCAAATTCCGGGTGTTTTGCAACCCAGTCAAACGTCACCTGATCATAGTTGTCCAAGAACAACTGCTTGCACTGCGCAAACTCCTGACCGATCCGGTCAAGCTCTGGAACAATCTGATCAATTCGGTCCTCAGGGACGGCATAGCCACCTAAAAACCGCACACCGACTTGCTCACACAAGCGCTGCGCTTCTTTCTTAAGCCTTTCAAAGTTCGCCAATGCCTCAGGGGCGCAAATTTTTTTACTCCCTAAGCTGGCAACATCCTTCGGTGGAAGTTGGCTGCCATTGGCTAGTCTGAAATCTTCAGGCCTTAGTTTTTTTCTACCGCTCCAGATGGAACAGTCGATGTGACAAATCAAAAGTTTGTCGAGGGTTTGAATACTCATAGTGCATCCTCATGCGAGATGGGGACGCACCACTCCCAACAGGAGCAATGGCCCCCGTTTGGGTGGTAGTAGTTGACGCGCTAATGGCAATACCACTATCAGAAATAGTAATTTTGCGAATCAGGCGACGATTGGTTGAGATCGATTTTCACAGGCATTAAGTCCAGTGCTTCAGCAATCGGGCGAACCCGCTCTAAATCACTACCTAATAGCCTCAATACATCTTTTTCCAACTTCAGTTGGTCGGATACTTCTATCCCTTCAGGACTCGCTACTGTGAGCGAACACAGAGGTGGTAATTGACGCTTAAAGGCCAGTAACAGCAACAATGGCCATGGGCCATCATCCGTGTTAACAATGCCAGCGCCTTCACCTGACACCATGCTGATTTGATTGGTACTAGGTAATCTGCTTTTGCAAAACCCTAATGACCATTCTCCAATCCTGACCTGGTTATCATCAATAACAGCCAAGCCATAGGCTTCAAGCAGCTTTGCCATATCGAACAACGCTTTTTGCGCCAGCGAGATTTGGCCATTGACGTCCTTGCGAGTACGAAACTCCCAACTGACGTTATTGGCGCACGCGACGCTATCTAGCGCATTTGAGAGTTCAAATGGCCGCCCTTGATGATCAATGCCGACTTGTCCAACCAATCGATAACCCTTGTTGATTTTCTCATTAATTCGTCGGTCTGCTTCAGCGTTAGGATCAGTCGAATCAATCAATCGCTGCTGCGACAATTGACCAGCTTTTCCAAACCGAACTTCAATCTCCTGGGTGTCTGATCCAACGTAAATGGCCCATTCTTTGGCTGTCCCATCAGAATGACTGTAACGGTAAAGAGCAAAGCACTTTTCCATCATCAATCCTCCCAGTGGTCACCGAAGACATCAGCGGCAATACGGTGAATGGCTTCACGTTGCTCCAACTCAGCACGAGCCGTCAAAGACCGAACCAGTGCATACTCCACTGCGTTAGGAGCGCCTTTAAAAGCAAGTGTTAACTTTGCCCAGCGCACCAAAGTCCGAGTGGACATGGTGATACTAAGCTCTGCACCGCCATCCGTACCCCCAATAAAAAGACGACGGATGTCACCAGCCACTTTCACCATTTTTTGGCGAAAGACTTCTGGCAAGCCAGGCGCAACGTTCTCCAGAATGGCTTCCTCTACAGAAGGCTCTGCATAGGTCGCTTCGATGATTCTAAAGCGATCAAGAAAAGCCAAATTCTGTTGGAGCACACCTTGATACAAGCCCGTTTGGTCACCGCTGCCCGCACTGTTGCCGGTTGCGATAAAACGAAACTTGGTATGTGGCATGATGATCTCTCCGCCATTTTGTGCGATGACCAACGGGGCACCTTCCAAAATGTCATTGAGTCCAGCCAGTTCAGCAGGCTCAGCAAGATCCATTTCATTAATGATCAGCAAATGGCCATGCTTTACAGCCAGTGCTAACGGTCCATACACAAAGGTCATGTTGCCATTAACCAGCGTGTGGTGACCGATAAGATCGGACAACTCCAATCGACCATGTGCAGTAATTTGCTGAACAGGCCAATTCAATCGAGAAGCAACTTGGCAAATTAGCGAGGTCTTACCGCATCCCGTGGGGCCTGTAATATACAAACCGTCACCGTCGGGGTTAGACAAGAACGCCAATACGTCACGTAAGTCTTCTTTTCTAAAAACATACTCGTCCTTGCGAACGGGAATGTTTGGATGGGTAGTGTCGGCACCAAATCCTTCCAGAACGAAAGCATCAGGAGCCGGAACATTAAACGCTTGATTCACTTGAACCAAAAATGGGGATTGTTCAGTCATGGTAAACCTCATCTGTTTTGACGAGGCCCCATGCCCCAACAGGGACTGAAGTCCCCGTCGGGTGGAGTGTTGATTGTGGTATGGCTGTGTATGTAAGAGTTCAGCTCGCTCTATCATTCGTACCCAGCATTGGCTACGAGTGAAACTGCTTTCTGATGCACTCGATATAAGCGCATGAGAAAGGAGCCGAAATCGGCTCCAAGTGAACGTTAAAAGTAAAATGAGCTCGGCGAGTCACCTGGCAGAACCAAGTTTTCTTGCTCAAGACTGATTTTGATTGGTGTTTCAACGGGCTGCTCTGGCTTATTGGTGCTAATGCGCAACCGCTCTTGTGGCGCTTTTCGGTAAGCGGCTAAAACCTGTTCATCCAGCTCGCCTAATTTATCGGTGGCCAATTGCTTATAGTCCACCGTACCTGCCATCATGTAGCGGCTGAGTTTGACCCCAGCATAGTCGGCATGAGCGTAGTTACCCATCATAGCGACCAATTTCGACTGAGCTTCTCGCATTTCCTCTTTCAAAGATTTAATGTGATTTTCCAGTCGAACCACTTCGGCATGTGCTGAGCAATACTGCCGAGACAGCGATGTCCAGCGGTATTGGGCTTCACCCTTGGGAACAAAACAATCTTGCTCAGGGCATTTTGACGGTTCTTTTTTAGTTTGAACTAACTCCCAAAACTGAAGCGCCGTTTCTTGCAATTCAGTTAAGAACGCAGCGTCTCGTTGTATTTCAAACTCAATCAGTTGATCCTCAAAATAGAATACCAACCAACCACGCGTGCTATTGGCGACCAGTATTTGATGCTGTACTTGCACCCAATACAACTGGTACGCCTCGCTTTGTTCTCGGTGAGCTTGCACATTCTCAAAAACTGACTGGCAAGGACATTTCAGTTCAACGGGTTCGCCCGCATCGTTGATGCCATCAAAGCTGGCTCGAAAGATTGCGTTATGATCGGCTTCTGCACATAACGGCAGAAGAAAGTCATTATGCGCATTCTCAAATGCTCGCCTTGCTTGAGGCTCCAACCGAATACCGCGAAGCACATTAGGATTATTCGACAGGTCTTCCGGTAATACGAATCCGGTTTTTTCTGCCCATAATCGCCAAGGTGTTTTGTAGGGTGAACGCCCCATAATAATTGGGGCTTCAGATGCCGTAACCCCTGCAATGCGCCACTGGTGCCATGCAGGAGTACGCTGTGATAGGTCGATAACCTTCATATTGCCTCCTTTGAGGGGAGACTCCCCCGAAGGAGAGAACTCCCCTTCAGGGTTAAGTGGTTACTTTGCAGCTTGTGCTAACGCTGTTTGGTGCTGAACAACACTTGCTTGAACCGAATCAATTGCCGCTTTACCGGCTTGAATCGAACCTACGACAAGGGCAACAACCAATACCAAGCGAAAAAGTGAGGCTGATTTAGTCATGGAAGATCTCCAAAAAAAAAGACGAGACCTTCCCCCTGACGGGAGAATAATCCCGCCAGGGTTCGTAAAATGAATGCGTGGCGCTAAGAACCTAAAGGCTGTGTGAGCGCTTTGGCTGCTTGTTGCTGTGCATTAAATATTTCTTGTTTCGCAAACGTCAGTTCAACACCTTGAAAATGTTCATTGGCATATTCCAATGCACTATTCCAAGCGTTTGAAGCTTCCGCCCGCTCGATAAGCTTGTAAACAAGCCCTCGGGTTCGATCATCAACTTGCTCGGGTGGAATCACTGATGGCTCAACAACGTGTGTTGCTTGGCCTTCGATAATTCGCTCCGCTTCGTCTTGATCGAAAATTCCCACAAAGCCAAACGCAATGCGGGAACACTGGATCATGGATTTATGTCTTAGCATTCGCTTAGTGTGCGTCTGCCATGGACCATCTACACGGTAAGGGCCATTTTTGCCGTTACCTTCAAAAGGCGGTCGATAGACTTCATCCAGATACTCAGTGATTTTGACTGGGTGCGAACGGTCGCGCCGGTAGATGATGCATTCCATCCATTCCGGGCATTCTTTCGCACCATCCAGGGAGACTTTGTTTTCTGAAGTCTTAAACTCCATGCCATCAAACTGGTCGTGTTGATTGATGATGCGAGACCATCCATCGACACCTACCACTGGAATAATTCCAGCTTGTTTATCAGGGAACGCAAAAATCTCTTTGGTGAAAGGGTTCAAGCCGTACTGATCTGTAACCACCAAGAGCGCCATCATCTGCTCATTGGTCGGTGCACTACCGTCACGTTGCTTGAATGCTGTTGCTTTTAGGGTATCGAACAGTTTGTTTGGATCGACACTAAAGCGCTCAGCAAAGCGTTGGATTAGCTTTGGTTTTTCCATTGTGGACTCCGACAATCAAAGTGGGAGTCTGACCCTGACGGGAAAGTACTCCCGGCTGGGTTAAAGCGTTTTCGCTCGGTTAAAAATCTGGTTCAGGATATGTTTGTGCCCAATTACCTTGGGAGCCCGCATCATCTGCCGGTGATGGCTCGGATGCTTTGTTCACACTATCAAGAAGCAGAAACTCGTCCGCGTCCACTTCGGTCAATCGATACTTAATCCCATCTTTCTCCCATGAGCGCGTGCGCTGAGGCCCTTGAACAAAAAGCTTCGCTCCTTTTTGGATCAAATCTTTTGCTCTTAGCCCTAACTTAAATCCACCACGATCTCGAAAAACAACCCGATGCCATTCCGTATGCTCTTTGAGCTCATTGGATTGACGGTCGCGCCATTTCTCAGAAGTGGCCAGTGAAATGCTGGTCACCAAATCACCTGATGGATAGGCTCGCGTCTCTGGCTCAGAGCCAACGTAGCCTATGAGTGTTACTTGGTTTTTCATGATGTTCTCCTCGTCTTAGTTGAACTCTGTGCACACAGTCGTTTCTACCCGGCTGGGCAAAGAAGACTGACGACGCAGATAGGTTGGTATTTCGAGTAAAGCCATGTCGTACTGATGTGGCTCTTTGTAAAACGCAGATGTCAAACGGGGCATACCAGGAGCTTTAGGCACTGCCATTGGACGACGTTTTGGTGTTGGTGTGAGCAATCGCTTGATTTGAGTAAGTACAAATCGAAACGGACGCACGCTTTGACGAGCAAGCAATCGCAAAAGCGACCAGCTCAGTTTTGCTAGCAACATAATGCCCGCGATTTGGATAATAAATCCGAAGATATATTCCATTGGTGACTCCATAATTTGGTTTTGAAGGAGTCACCCCCAACTGGGGAAAACTCCCCCAGTTGGGTGGTGAAAAGGCGAACCGTAAGGAACGCATGGTTGAGCATGTAAGAACATGCAGGCTATTTGTTTAAGGAGGCTAGCTACCTCTTAGTACCACTGAGAATACTCAGCGGCGGGCTTCCTTTGAGCTCATGCTCTCAGGCGCAGATATCACTGAAACAGATCAGCAATATTTGATAGTCAGTGTAACCGTCTTATCCAGACAGGATAGTCAGAAAGATGCTCAATTCTTCCACCTAGCTGAAAGGCCATTACCTCACAGAGGATTAGTCTAGGGACTGATTATTGTCATATCAGGAGCAAACTTATGGCCCAAGCAAAACCCAATTACTCAAAACCCATCTTTGAACAATCATTCACAATTAATAGCTTACAGGCGCAACGTGTCGTTGACCGTGTTTTTAGACGGACGGTCAGTGCGCTTTACGGAATCGATGTCATCCTGCGCATCATTGGCGATGAGAACGAAATTGATGAAGTGGAACAGATCATTAGCCAGTTGATCGAGGATTGCGCTAAGGCGGTAGACAACGAACAATCTCGTTTGGACAAATTGATGGAGTCCAACGGCATCGATGAAGTACCTGACTACACCGACCCGATTACCTTCAACGCTAAAATCAGCTCGCCTCAGGTTGGCCAGTTTGTCGGCTTAGTGCGCAAACTCGATTCGTTGATGATCTCAATGGACACACTCTGGTTATCTAGCGTGCTTAGTAACAAGCAACGTGTTGATGGCAACTACGCATGGCAACAGCGCATTATCAAACTTGCACGACGCATTATTGATATCGAAATTCGTGCACGAAAATCAGCCCAAGCTAAGGGTAAAGAAGCAGAAGTTGAGCAAGCGGTGCCTTCAACCGATGACGATATCACTGAAGAGGAAACAGATACTCCCGCCAACTAGCGAACGGCTCCCATCACACAGCCCCTCTTGAAGGGGCTTTTTCAAGATACGACGCAAGGCTTGCGCTGCATATAACTATTCAAGCATTGGTTATATATGATTTTTGTAAGCGTGGTAGTTATCGAGTACTTGATGATAAAGCATGGCCGACTTTTTTCTTGCGGCAGGATGGAAGGCATTGATGAAGACAACCCCGTCATTAACATGCACTCGTTCGCTAACTTTTTTAAGCTCAGGGAATACGTAACGTTTAACTTGATTATATGTGCCGCAAAGCACAACAATATCAGGGTTAATCAACTCAATTTGCCTTCGAACAAAAGGGGCAAATTCTTTGGCATGGGCGTCAAATGATTTTTGGTCGGTTCGCGCACTTCCAGATGTTTTCCTTATATTTATGTATGCAATATTCTTAACTGCATTTTTTTCATTTAATTTAGCATCTCTCAGTGACGGCACAGCCCCATCATATTTTTGAAGTCCGTAAGCCCAACGCCCCACCCGACGAAGAACCTTTCCTCGCCACCATCCACTTGCCTTCACCTCAATAGCCCTATTAATAGCGTTGACAATATTTTGCTTTGCTTCATTTGTTTCCTTTAAAACAAACAAAACTTTTTTACCACAACTATCCCAGTCCTCAGTTGAAATCACTCCATCGTAGTTGAAATACCAATCCTTCGGGAATGCCTCTGACCATGCAACCATTAACTTATCAAGACAGTCTATTTCTGAAACATATTTATCATCCATAGGAAAACTCAGGCTGGTTCTTATAAAACATCATTTGGATAGATGGGTAGTTCCATTAGGTAGCCATTCAATATTTAAAGTGCCACCACCAAAACGCACAATCCCTTCCTTTTTCGGCAGCTCGTTACATTGACCTCGGTATTCTATGAAATTATCCAGAAGTTCAAGCAAGTGTAATTTGAAGCCTGATTCGGTGACCTGATCAAAAATGTCATCTTCAAGAGTCCAAGATGTTCCGCTTAGGCGGTCTTCGTCATCTTCCGCACGAAACACCACCTCACCCGACACCTTCACAATGTCAGGGTGTTGTTTTGAAAGCATAGACAAACGAGTAGCTTCAAAGTTTTGATCGAAATTAGGCATTATTAATTTTCCTTTTATCATAAATTTTATATGTGCCAGACTATCAGCTTTTCCTTTTTGCAGCAGCCTCCTAAGTCTGAAAATGGTAAAAAATAAGAGCAAATTGCGCACACGCTGAACAGAAAGTATAAGAGGCCCAAAGTGCCAAATTGGTTACCTTAAGGCGCAATAAGCTCATTAAAGTAACCATGATGGAACATTATTGGCAAAGCTGTTTTAGATGGATACGCTCAATTATTCCCCGAAATTTCTTCCGTTGCCTCATGACGCAGTTTCTGAGCATCCATTCCGTTTAGCCGTTCAATAGCTCTTTCTGCGGCACTCTGACGATTTCCATCCACGTTTAGCTTACTTCCTGAGCCTGTGAGTCGTTCCAGATCCAGTGACGGTACTTCGGGTAGGTTGCCCGTGATCGACAAGATACCTATCCATTCATCCAAATTGACTTGGCTCCAATCTACCTGATTTAACTGACTCGCGGTCAAACCTTCACAGTTTGGTGACTTGGCACTGCCCCAGCCAAGACCAAGTTGCGGACGTACTTGTTCTTGAATGATCCGTGAAAGCGGCGAAGTAAAGCAGCAATATGATTGCCGTTTCTCAACACAGGCACCTAAGAACTTAGACTTGCAGTAAGAGCCCACGTAATGGCAACTCTTCAATACCCGCTTGGCGTTCATTTCAAACTCACTCTGCTCACATTTCCAGATAAGCTGAATGAGGATCATGGTGACTGAATAAATCATGTAGGCCGTCATAACCGTACTCAGAACCGCGCCCGCAGCGCCACCCAGCGCAAAGTTACCACCCGAAACGACACCATCGGCTCCAACCGCACCACCAACGTTACTAAACAGAGCCGATTGTGCCCCCGAACCAAAGGTCGTACCTACCCATTCAGCCGTTTTGTTGGTCAACACCTGCATGAAGCCTGTCGCTGCTTGCTCTGCTCCCGCGCCAGCAGCCGTTGATGGCCCAGCCCCCATGAGAGAGTCCCATGCAGACACAAAGGGCTCTTTGACCGCACTCCAGGTACTGGTGATTGGTTCCCTGAGCGTATTCCAGGAACCATAGATTGCCGAAGACGGATTCATGGCCATGACTGCCGTATCAAGCTTGTTGACCGCCACTATCATCGTGATGTAGTCCGATAACGACACGCCACTTGGCTTTTCACAGCAATCCACTATGCCGCCAACGGCTTTTTTGCACTGGCCAGCATTACCTTTAAAAACCGTACACTCAACGTTATCTTGGCCATCAGCTCCCGTACATGACATATCATTGGTCATAAACTGCGCAGCATTGAGCATCGCAGCGGCCTCTGCAAAGTTAGCCTGCTTGATTGACTCTGGCTCTAAACAATCTGTGCCCATGCAGCGAACTGGCCCCTCACAGTTGTATTGAGTTTCCATTCGAGCGTTTTGCACTTCAACGCTTTGTCCGCAGTCATACACCAAACTTTGGATATAACAGAAGCCTTCATGACCAGCCCCGCCTTCAGTGCATTCGGTTCTGATATACTGGCAGGCTGGGTTTTGCTCTAGCGCGGCACACGTATTGGTGGTCGTGTTTTGTCCGTTATTGACGATGGTTTGCGTATTACCATTGGCATCTACCCAGCTATCTGAGCTGCCCATATTGAACTCTGGATGAGCAGTCGAAGCATTGTAGGTTGCTCTTGCCCTCCAGCATGAGAGTCCCAGTCCATCAGAGCTGCCGCGACTGGTTAAATGAGCAGGAGACGAAACAACCGCTGGATAAAGGCTCCCAAGATTGGCCAACTCGCCACTACCAACCGTTAACCCTTCAATTCGTTTTGTGCCCGTATCCAAACACTGCCACTGCACCGTAGTGAACTGATCCGTTTGCATCAAGCATTGGTCTATGCCGGGATCACTTGATTGATGAACAACGTCCTGTTCTAAGTACTTACCGGAGAAGGTCAAGGAAGCGCTCAGTTTCGCAGGAGCCAAACACTTCTGAACTTCTCGGCTGCAAGTATCGAAATCGACTTTGTTCCAGCCGGACTCACATCTGGAACGAGTGATCTCTTGGGGTTCATGCCACGAAATAATCGACCCATTAACAACTTTACACAATGAACCAACCAAGGTTCCTTTTGGACAGGTCATTTCAGGGTATTTAATAGACGGTTTCGTCTCAGTCACCGTCTCCTTATTGCCCGTCAATGAGAGTGTCGTTTTCCAACCATTTGCCTTGGATGGCGACTCGGTGATTTTTATCTCAGTATTTTGATTATCAAAAATACTCAGCGTCGCGTTTCCAGTTTGCATGGTGTTGCTGTGCTGTGGAACAAAGCTGAGCGTTTCAGAGCTAAAGCAACCGCGCTCAATGGACCAGCTTTGTTGATGGGTTTCAGCGGATACACGTCGCTCTAACTGACACTGAGTAAGCGTGCTGATCTTTTCGCACACCTGGTAATCCGGTACATGCTTGGTTTCAGTAAATGGCGTAATCGTCTGAGTAGGCTCACAGGCCTCAAAACTACTCGGCATAAGATTGGATACCACGCACTTTGGATCGCTGGTTTGCAATCCACAGTCATAGGTATCGGTAAAACGAATGCATTCACCTTTATCATTGGTCTCGGCACATTCTGACGACATGAAGCCACAGGAAGGGTTCGCTTCAAGCACTTGGCAGGCCTGATTTTCAATCCCCTTATAGCTTTCGTCATCCACACTCACTTGTACACGCCGACACAAAGGCGATATGCCAGCCACAGGGCTTGGGGCAAAGTAGGATTCACAAACTGAAACACCATTGACCACCGTACATCCGTTGGTTGAAGACGGCTGATCCGTGCATTGAATGCTGTAGTCTGAAAACTTCGTCGGGATATCCGCTGCTTGTTCAATACAGGATTGCGGTGACCAACTATCATTCATCACCACCTTGGTTGGATCAAAGCGCACCTTTATGCGTGCATACCCCTCACCACTACCAGTGACCGATACGCGAATTTTGACTGGCACTTCTAAACCTGGCTCTACCGCTTTTAACTTGGCGGTGAGGTCAGTATTAGGATTGCGCTCCCAACTGGTACTGAGCTCGCAGCGACCTGCCGTTTCTGGTGGAAAGTTATTGTTCGGCCCAGACCAGACTTTCTGATCGCCAAGCCACACTTGCATGTAGTCATCCCATTTTGCGTACTCAAGAACGGCTGAGGTAATCGCATCGGGATTCACGACTTTGAGTGTGATGGCCTGTTCAAATACTTTACAACTGCCACTCCAGTAGTTGTCGCCAATTCGTCCTATCCAAACTTCAAGACACCCCTCACCACAAGAGCGAAGGTTCATCGACCCTGAAACATGCTCAATAATGCCTGCCGTGTAATCGTGAGTAATAGTGCAGCTGTTAACAGCTGTATTGAGCCTGTCACATTGCTGGTAATTTGGGCTGCCTTCACCTTGAGACTCACAGCCGGGGAAGCTTTGAGTTAATAGATTGGGGTCAGTTTGAACCGCGTCAGTTAATGCCCAAAGCGGATCATTGACCATATCTGGCCGAGACCTGTCTTTGATTTGCTGTAGCGAGCGAAATGCTTCACCCGTAGCGCCACTTTCGGATGCCATGCTCTCTTGGCGCTGCGTCCCCAATTGATTCATACTGGCATCAGAGCCATAAACGCCCATTAAGATATCCAATGAGCCCTGATCCATACCAGGGAAAAGCTCTTGCAAGTTAATCGTCTCATTACCACTGCCATTCGGCACCGACAATGTATTGCCATTGAGTGCGGGCATCGTCCAGTTTTGCAGCAATTGCTTACCTTCTTGTTGTCCGCTTAAGCCGGATTGGCGCTGCACATCAGCGGCGACACCATGTAGGGGCAAGCACGCCATAGTGATAGATAAAATACCCGCTAACACTCGGGTGAAAAGTGTTGGTTTCATGGTTAACCTCCCGAGTTACAGCAGTCTTGCCAGCGCCACAAAATGTAGAGCGCATCTTCACCGGCACCGGGGATCGTTCGCCACTCTCCCCATTTCATGGTGCTTTCACCGATGACATGCGCACTTTCAGTTTCTGGTACAGGGAAGAACATACTCATCTTGTATTGGGATTTCGGCAGCATGGGTTCGATAACAGGTCGGCATAGCGCACTGTTCCCCATTGTTCGCCTTGCAAGACCACGCCTGTGTTGAGCCGCGATTGCACGCGCCGCTAAATGGCTGGTGTTTTCTGCTAATGAACCAAAGGCTAAGGTGTGGCCAGATAACGGATAGAGATGGCCCCAACTGCCAGCACACCAAAACAACTGATCGATGGGTTTACCAAGCGTTGATGAAGCAGCGTCAGCGGTACAAGCAGAGATAGCCAATGGATTAGCAACAGCAGCAGCTTCAGGCTGAGTAAAAAAGGCCAGTTCATCGTTCAGCCATGTTGGGTCCAATTCCGACAAATACATCAAGTCAAAATCCATGTAACCATCGGCATTGCAATTGCCATCCATGAACAAATCGAGCATGACCAAAAGCGGAAAGGCGTAATAATGGTAATGGTAGAAAGCAAGATCACCGGTATCGTATTCACCTTCACCATGACCACCTTGCAATCGCCTATCACCTAACGGTAAGCGAATCCCTCCAAGGGAAGGCGAACAACCCGGCGTTCTGACCAGTTCAATCAGACGCGCTGGCTCCCACATGCTGGTAACAATACCTGGCCTTGGCACACCTAAGTTGTCTTCACATAAGCAAAACGACTTGTTTGATGCGCCGCTTGGGACACTGCCAGAGCCAAGTGGAAGACCTGCAACCCGGATAGGAAAAATGCATGACCAGCAAACATCCGTCAGCAACTTACCGGACAATAAACCCGCGTCTGGGCAGGTCAGTTCGGCTTTAGCAGAAATAGATGCGCCCAGGACAAACATGACAACGAGAGTCCGCAACAGACGATACGTATTATTGAGCTTTTTCATGAACAAGCTCCTTTGCTGGAATTTCTTCTATTTCAAACGCGAGCCCCTTTGCTTGAACAAACGATGGGGTGACTTGCAAATCAAAGCGCTGCTTTAGCGAGGCATTGAGAAGGTAAACCGGACTATCCAATGTCTTTTCGAGCGCATTGAGGCGATTCCAACCTTGAGTACGGTCGAGCTGCGTGGTGATAAGCGTAATGCGGCGCAGTGTCCTATCTTGCGTCTCAAGCCAATGCGCAACTGCGTCCACTTCTTCAGCGTTCGACGCATTAAACACCACAAGCTGCTGAGTAAACGGCAAGGCTTTGAGCGGGTTAATACGCGTTCCTGCTGGGATCAATGTTCGGCCATTGGCATCCAATAGTGGCCGCTGCATGACGATGGTTGGATCAACCGTTCTTATCCGATACTGCGTGGCTTTGGGTAAGTCAGTGAAAGTTTGGCGAGACCAGAAACGCTCAATGGCTTTTTTCTTTAACGCGCCCAGGTCAAGCGACTGTAAACGCTGCATCGCCACTTGCATTAAATCCGGTTCTAAAATGGAATGAATAGGACCGCGTTGACCCAATGAACCGGTATTGCCTGTTTCAATTTGACGCTGCAACCAGTCCTTGCTGTAAACCCCTAGTGCACTTGCAGTCACCTTGTCATCTTCTATGCGGAAAATGGCAGGCACGCTAGTCACCCGCCAGTGCACAAAGGCTTTCGGATCGATTCGAACCTGAGGAACAGGATCAAGTCCCACCATCAGCGTATGCCAATCACGGATAGCCGCCCCCAAGGTCTTTCCTTCAGGAATTCCCCGAAACAACACAATAGCGCCGGTTGCACTGGCCTCTTTAAATAGCTGCTTCAGTGAGGCATCCCCCAGTGAAGACGACGCAAAAATCAACCATTCATCGTTGTGTTTGAGCGACGCAGGTTGTTCAATCGGTGAAAAAGGCTCGATAAATTCAGATGAACCATCCACAGCACTTTGTAAAATGCTGCGGCTCATTTCAACGATCTTTTTGTCCTCGTCAGACAACGGATAAGGCTCTTGTGCCCAGGACACTTGAACCCAAGCCAATGGAGCAACCAACAAAAATAAGAGGCATAGTCTTCTCATCATCCACCTCCTACCAAAGCGGCCAAGCGCGACCAACAATCTGCTCGCGCTTAACGGAATTCCAATAGCGGGAGTCAAAACTCGTTGCAGCCTCACCGGAAAACCAATATTCGTTTTCTTGCAGCGTCAATGAGCGGCTAAATTCTGTTTCAGCCACACCAAGACGCTGGGCTAGTGCCATGCCGGTTGAGACTTCAGCACCGTTCACCAGCACATGCTCAGGCGTCACATTGACTTCATCCCCAGGCATCCCTGTTAGGCGTTTCAGCATCCGAGTACCGTCGTTATATAACGGAGCGAGTCCTTTTGAGTGGAAGGCATACAAACCCTCCTTAACGGGCTCTTTATTCCATAGGTCAATCAGATACACCGTGGTATCAGGCAGACAGCGCTCTTGCTGGGTATCAATACCTATTCGGTAGCGCATCATGGCGTAGGTGCCTACCACGGCCATGATTAACGCAAGAACGGTCAAACGGATGAGATATGGCCGCCAAGGCATTTTTTTACGGAGTATCTGCATGAGACACCTCCTTTGAGCCTACTGGCACAAATATGGAATCATCTGCACCCACCACCGCTTGGGCATCCAGCACGATAAAACCGGCTGCTTTTAACTTTTCAATTTGCTGATTGGTCTGAAGCAACCTAGATTCGATGTCTTGTTCGCTGGCATTAGGGCCCAGTGACAGCACAGCCTCCCCAAAATCCACGACTGCAATGGGCGTACTTAACGCCAACTGGCTGTGGATGGGTTCGAGTGTTTTCATTAAAAGCCAGCTGGTCATTAAACCGCTACCAGCAATAGACAAAGTAATAGAGGCCATAAATGGCCAAAGCGTGGTCTTATTCATAGCCTCGCTCCTTCAACAACTGAGAGATGGCATCAGCAACAGAAAGGCCTTTGCGCGTTAACTGTTTAATCGCGTTTACATCTTCTGCACGGGACGAGTACAACAGCTTGTGAAACGGATCGACGATGAGGCGGCCAATCCCGGTGCCCATTTCGGTAATAAAGAAAATTTCGGAATAGACACCAGTGACGGTATGAACGGTTTTCAGGTATTCATAACCGCCTTCACCCAGTGGCAAGCGGCCTTCTTTTTTGAGCGCGTTGATGGTTTCAGCTTTTTGGCCAAGCAGGTACATATTGGCCGAGTTTTCAGCGATGGCTTTACCTGTAGGGCTGTCATACAAATCGTTGACAGACTGCGTTACCGTTACAGCACTGCCGCCATATTTTCGAAATCGCCGGTAACCCGTCTCGATGAACTTACCGACATCACCTTGAGTCAGCAGATCCCAGGCTTCGTCAATGAACACAATCTTGCGACGATCCCGCTCACCTAAGTACATCTCTTGTTGGATTTGGTAGATAAGCTGAAGCAACACCACTTGTTGTAGATGCTTGCGCCCCTTGAGCTCTTCCAACTCCAAAACGGTGAAACGGTTTTTGAAGCGAATATTGTTGTGACCATTAAAGAAACGGCCATATTCGCCCTGTGTCGTAAACGGATAGAGCTGCTCACCCACGTCTTGCACACGTCGGTCTTCGTGATTTTTTAAAGCCTCTGCCACATCATCAACTAACATGGCACGACCTTTTTTCTCCCACAGTTCACGGGTCTGACGTTTTAAGTTGGCCATCTGAAAATCCGTTAATGACTGCGTAGGTGCGGCCATTGCGGCCAATAACCCAACCAGTACATCCGCTTCTTCGTCATAGTCCTCAACGATTTCAAACGGATTTAAGCAAATGCCACTGTCCCGCCCGAACTGTAAGAACTCACCGTCATAGACTTCACACAGCTTTTCATAAGAGCGGCCAACATCAATTACCCAGCATTGGCCTCCTTCTGATAGGTAGGAGGAGATGATTTCGTTCACCAGGAATGACTTACCCGACCCCGATTGCGCCGCGATGCAACAGTTGTAATTACTGCCCGAGTCATAAAGGGACACACTCATGATCTGGCCATTACGGGAAACAAAGTTAATCACTGGCGTACCTGTACCTTTCCAATCCGCAAACAAAGGCAACAGAGGGATCACATGCCGTGTCGCCATGGTCTTGAATCGAAACAAGTCGTTCATCGCTTGGCGGTCAGCACCAAATGGCAAGGCATTCAGGAAAATGGGCAAACAGAAGTACTTGTCTTCCATCAGCTCAAATCCGAGTTCTTTGAAATAAGTTCGAGCATTTGAAACAGAGCTGATGGACGCTTCTTCCGTTGGTGAAAACAGCGTTAAGGTCATGTTTGCCCGAATAGGACGATCACCTTCTTGCAAGGCTTCAAAAAGAACATCAAATCCCTTTTTCTTGGCTGCAAGCACCGGCACAAACTTGAGCATCGGGCCATAGGCCTGATTGACCGCCCATTGACGCTTCGTCTCTAGACGAGATCGCATCGCCTCGGCTGAAGGAAAGTGAATGGTGACATTTAGCAAAAAGCTGCCGCGTAAACCGCGACTGCCCGTCATCATATCGCCCGCAAAACTTGCGGCATGACCAAACCAGATCCGCTCAGGCAAGCGCTTAAACGATAAGGTTTTAACTCGGTAATCACCCAGCATCAGACCTTGGCTATCCACCTTGATAGCTCGGTCATAATCCAACACTTGCTCCCTAAGTGGTTTATCTGCCTCACTGCGGATTGGTGATGGATTGCGCCAGGAAGCATCTTTTCCCCAGTTAAGCTGAGCACTTAATGCCGCGAGCCAATTTCGGTCAGTCATCTCAGTGACGCGAAAACCAACCGTTGCCAGCGCTTGCGAGAAAGAAGCCCGAAGCGCGGATGCTCGACTCAACTCACGCTCCGTCGGAATAGGACTTTCCAAAGGCAATTTGCAGGTGACGATCAGTTGAAAGTTGCGAACCTGAGTCTGGGTCGATTCTTCTATCGGTTGAACCGTGCCCCCATCGAGAAAATCCGCACGTTTGCGTATCGACGCCCTGAGTAATGGATCGGATTGACGATGCCGTAAGCCCATCATGCGCTGAAGGTCGGTTTGAATATCAGGCGAGGCGTACAGGCCAAATTGCAGCAAAGTGTCTTTTGGCCAGTCGTTGTTGAGAAGAACATTAACCCTGTCTGCAACAGACTCATCACCACCGGGCAATGGGTCACATAGAAAACCAAAGCCAACACTCTGGTCTTCCATGAAAAACAGTTGCTCATCGTCTGAATAGGCCAATACTGGCAACAGCTCAGAAGCGCGTTGCCCTGAATACAGAGAGGCTTTCATTAACGCCCCTCCAACCAAGCAGAAAGATCATAAGGACGGCCTCGGCTGATGCGACCATCATTGGCGACGATGAAAGGCACACCTTGAATTCCCAGAATTTGAGCGGTCACCAAGGTACGCTGCATTGGCTCTAAGTTGCAGGCATCATCCTGCTCTAGGTTACCAATCCGGCCATTGAGCAATGCATCGGCGGCCGCTTTCTTGTCACGCGCACAGCCAAGCTGGCGAACCTGACGCTCTGAATCAGGACCAAGCACTGGCACAGGGAGAATTTGGAAGGTGTATTCCTTGGTTAGCGGTAGGGCTTGTTTCAAAAGCTCATGGCAATGCGGACACCGGGGATCAACAAAGACCACCACTTTCTTTTTGCCTTCACCCAGCGTCAGTGGATTCAAATCATCCATTTTTAAGCCAAGACGACTTAAGTCCAGCGTGTTTCCCGCTTCTCGAATTTCTTCAAGACTGGTAAGCGGCTTTTTGGACCAGGCATCATAGAGCGTGCCATCAATGACGAACCGGCCACTGTCTGACATGAAAACAATACGGCCATTGCTTTCGACCGCTTTCATACCCGTGACAGGTAAAGAAACCATGCCATCAATTTTGCCAACGGGCGACACTTCAGACACAGGTTCAGCTTGAACCAATGGAGACAGCGCAAGCGCCAGAATAATTGGAGATAGTTTTCGCATGAGGAGTCCTCGTTAATGTAAATCGAGGCTCCAGTCTATGCAGTTGTCCTATGTGGACTCGGTTAGATAGATTGAAGAAATCGCAATCTAACTAGGGGGCTTATAGCTCGTTGAGGTTTGTTATAAACGAATTACTCAGCGTTTGCGTTAACAAGCCAATCATCAAGTACTTGCTTCAATTTATCTAATTGCTCTTGATGTTTTGCTTGATTCTTTGCCAATTTGTTTATGTTCTGCAACTTCCAACGAATCGCTGGCAAGTCTGCTGCATTAGGATAGTCAAACAATGCCCAGTCAGGTTGCCCTCTTTTGAATGACATAAGGAAAGCATGATCCCTTTCTGTGAAATGTTTTTGCAGTTCAATTAACATCATGGGCCTAACAGAGGCTAAGTCTTCGCATTCAACTTTTTCAAAAGTCATTCCGTCAAATTCTGCCTGAAATTTCTCATTCAGAGGCTGCCAGTTTGGCGACATGACTTCATTAATAGGCCGAGGGTGACTTAATGTATAGGTTAAAAAACCCACCAAAATCTCTCTCGAAATCCCTTCACTGCCAAGTAACATACGCACATCAAATAAGTCGCGAGGATGTTGGCGATCCATTGCAGCACACAATTTCCCACCATACAGATCGGGAAGACTGACTACCTGAATCTCAGCATAACCAAACTCGTCTTCAACAGACTCTTGAACTGGCATTATTTCTGCACTATGCAATGTACCTCTGGCGACGGGCGACACTTCAATTTTGATCGTTGCAACCGGACTTGATACAACTATTCTCAGTTCATCAGCTTTATTATCCTGAAATGCCGCTCTGATATCTGGTTGAGTATTGATTCTGTCTGTAATGCGCTGCAATGCAGCCCTGACATTAATCAAAGCCTCATCTCTTGGTTCAAGTGGAAGATAAGCAAGATCAATATCTACAGATAACCGAGGAAAATCTCTCACAAATAAATTAATAGCAGTGCCACCTTTAAGTGCAAAAACCGTCTCTGTCGCTACCACAGGAAGCATTCTTATGAGCAAGGAAACCTGTTTGTAATATGGGCTATCTTTATCCATTATGTTGTTCACCTTTTTTGACGCTTAATATCTCTGGCACTGTGATTTGATATCGCTCATCAAAACGTCCTTTTTCGACAACCTGCCGCTTTCCTGCCCCCAATTTAATTCTTGTTTCATCTACGCGATTGACCCACTGGTGATCGTAGTATCGACCCAGAAATAGAAATATTCGGTTTGCCTGAACAGAGCTGCTTCGTTCAAGAATATCTTGTACTTTTCTAGGGCTAAGATTGACTAAACCCTGAAATAATTCTGCGACATGCTCAAATGAAATCAGCTTTCCAATCGCATCTACCACTTCATAGGCAGCAAGTTCTGCACAGCTGACAGTGAGTTCTTTCTCTTTAACCGTGATCCTTTTCAAATCTTTCTCGGGATTCACTTCAAGCTTATGGTTTCCACAGTAAAACCAATTCTGATAAGGGAATTCACGAAACCATTTCGGTAAGGACGACTTGTTTTTAACGCAAATCCAAACTTGCTCTTTGTTCAGCTGTAAATAGTGACTCAGTCCTTGGTGAGTTAAGCTGCTCAGTCCAGCCAAATGAACTGGAACGCCCAATTGCACATCCAATGCTTGAATGGCATCAACCCAAGTTGGCTTTATATCGCCCTGCGCATTTGGACGATAGTACACACCAGAACTAAGCTTCTTCAGCCAACCGTTCTGCGCGTACTTTTGAGCCAACGAGTAGCTCACGCCGTTTTCAGTCAGCCATTGCTGAAGTACTAGCGCACCAGGAGAAGTATGAGCAACAAGCCAGTTTATTTTAGATGACATTTTAACACCCAAAGTATGAATATCACGAACAGTATAAACCATACAGTTTATTACGATAGGAATTTTAACACCTTAGGTATTAATATACCAAATAATGTAAACCAAGTTCGTTAATGTGGCGTCGCTGAAATGAAAAGGTCTACACAACATCACCAATAACCCGATGTTGTGTAGACCTAAGTTTGATTGCCTTAAGTGAACTGCCTAATATGGCTCACATTCAGGTGCCCAGTAAGACGGCGCTGATTGCTGGAACGGTTGTGCCAATGACTTCTTGAGTGCTGGCAACAACAGGTAAAGTTGCAGACATAACACTTTCAACGACTGTTGGCGTATTGTAGAGACCCATACCGCCACCAATGCCCAAGGCAAAAGCCATCAAGCTTTGGCGAGCGATACCGCCCACAATACCCACCAGAACCATGGCTCCCGCTACGATCCGTCCCAAAGTACCTTGGGTCCAATCTTTTAGGGTATCCCACACATCAGTGAAAGCATCACCACCGGTGCCCGCAAATGAGGGCTCCGAAATCATTAACGCCATCAAACCAAGCGCACCAATGGTCATTAGGCGCTGAGTTTGAATGGTGCGAACCGCATTTGTCATTCGTTAGTTTCTCCGTAGATACTCAAGTTATCGCGCTTACCATCAGCTCCCGCTGAGGTTGAATCGCTCTGAGTCTGAAGTGGACGTAGCACAGGCGAAACCGTTCGAGGTGCTGACACCCCAATATCCCACCGGCGCGGTTCAATTTCGGTAAACACGTAGCTGGATAAATTCAGATCTCCACGGTCATCCTCCCAAGGCGCAATCCAAATTCGCATCACCCTTGAAGGAATGCGAATAGGTGCAGATTGCTGCGTCTCAGGTAATGCTGGATGGCTCAGCAGTCCTGTCTCTAAATCAGATTGTGAATACCCAGAGGGAGAACCAATTCGAGTCGCCACAGCATCAATCGTCTTGGGTGCAGCGCCATTACTGGTAAGCTCATAGACTTCACGAGCGGATAAACAGCGCACACCGTCAGGCATACCTGGGCATCCATATTCACTACTCCCAAGACCCAATGAACTACAGCCAGACAATAAGGTTGAGCCGACTGCCAATAAAAGTAATCCAGCTTTAGACCACTGTTTTGACTGGTGCTTTGGGTTGTTCTGCATTGATGTCGTCATGGTTAACTCTCCTCTGGATACACATCTTATTGTCTGAAGCGGACTTCGATCGGTTAGCAACATGCAGGATTTTTTCATCTTCTTGCACCTACCCCTTGTGAAGTGGCCAATGACAACGAGGCCCCACGAGTGACTATGACTTCAATTTTCCTTGCAGCGTCTACCTCTATGACTGGGAACATATTTTCAGCCATGTCCAAATAGAACTTGGCCACTCGATCCAATGCTTTACCTGTGCCTTTAATCGCAGCGCCTTGTAATGCTTCTTGGCTCATGACTTGCTGGTACAGCTGAGTATCACCGGCACTACCCGTCTGAATCGTTGGTACAGGATTCACATCAAATGCGCCAGCCAAGCCCTGAAGGAATCCGGCCATCATCGATTTGGCCACCAGCTGGCCTTGTTTCGACACTAATCGGCCACGAATACCGGCTTTGCCGTCTTCACCCACGGCATAAGAATCCAGTCGTGTTTCAATGACGCCACCATCTTCTCTCACACATGAAATGGTCTCGCCTCGCAAATAAGCACGCTCAGAGCTCAAATCACCGTAACCTGCGGCGATCAAGAAACACTCTTTGATATCCGCTCTAAATCGGTTGGGTAAAATGGCTTCCTTTTGAATCCTCAGCAATGCAGGAAAAGGCTCACGTCTTGCGGACTCGTGAGTAGGTGCATCCAAACCCGTGATCAAAGTACCCGAGATAATGCTGCCTGCCGGTAGATACAAAGGCGGCGCTTCTTGCACAACAACCTCTGGTTCAGCAACCACTTCAGGCTCAATCATACGAATCGTGATTGGCGGCAATGGAACATCCCGTGCTCGTGTGCCTTGGCCATTGGCTGGCTGCTGATAGAGCGGATCAGGCAGCGGCGCATTGGCAAAATAGTCGTCTGGGTTAGACGGCAATGGCTTTTCGTCTTTAGGCAATTCCATGGCAGATAAAGGCACTTCGAAACGGCTATTAGTGCCTTCAACTGCTGCATAACCTCCAGCGCGAACATCATCAAGTTCCGCTCGAAGGCGAGCCAACTCCGCATTGACCTCACTTGGTATAGAAGGCGAACCTGGGCTTAGCCGTCCTGAATCGACGTCACGACGCAAGCGCTCAACTTCACGACGTAACTGTTCATTGCGCTCACTGAGTAGTTTTACGTTCGCAGCCAAACTATCGACCCCAACATCACGAGTATTGGTATCCGTAAGAATGTGCCGGATCGTTTCCTGTCGGTTCCGACTACTTGAGCCATCGTCAGGATTAGGTGAAAACACCATCACCATAAGGATGAGACCACCAGCAATACCAGCAACCGATAGACCCCGCTTCATGTTCGGGCTCATTTGTTCCCATTGTGCTTTCATCGTTATTCACCTCCCACAAGAAGCGAAGGTCGCTGACTTTCCACCGCTTCTTCACGATGATTGCGAACAACCACATACAACTCAGTCTTTTCACCCGGCAACAAGATATTGCGAGGCCAGTAGGCGCTTGCCACTATATCTGGTGCATGACAGGCTATTTCACTGGCTTCTATCGGCTCATCGGCAAAGCTTTCAACCAGTCCTACATAGACGGTGAAGTAATGTCCCGTCACAATTTGCCCCTGCTTAAAACCAAACTTTAAGCCAGGCTGAAAACATTTCGGGCTTGTGTCAGTTTGGCCAGCTAAACGGATGTCATAGCCTTGTGGTAACTCATTTAGTGCAAGGCGTCTGAGTAAGTCACGTAGGTTATCGACGTATGGCTGAGCCGTTTCCCAAGTGGCGGCTTTTCGGTTCACGACGCCCTTAATAGGCCACTGCTGACCATCAATAGCTAAGGTGATTTCACGCGGTGGAATACGACGAGGTACTAAGGTGACTGATAATGCAGGCGCTTCCTGACCAGGCGGAGTGATGTAAAGTGAAACCGGTGATTCTTTGTCCGTGGCCACATATACAACATTCCCCTTGATTTGCGTCTGAGCATCACTGGTTGTTCTCACCTGAGGCGATTCAAACGGCGTTACAATCCGATTCAGATGACCAAGTGCTACAGGGATCAGTTCATTAACACCCGGTGTCATCAGTAGCGTTGTTGGCGCATCGGTTGCAACCGTATTGCTTTGAACCGGTGGATTTGCAGTAGCAGACTGCTTCATCACACTGGCTGGCACAATTGGCAATTCCACGTCTGCATACGACGCTTGAGATAACAGGACGCCACTCAAGCTCATTGCGATTAAGCTTGGTGTCATCCATCGACTAATTTTGGTTCGCATCATTCACCCTCCGGTTTTGCTCTTGGGTCAACTTTTCACGAACGCGCTTCGTTCTAGCTTGCCCCTCATACGTATCCATCCAGCTAAGTTTTGGACGGTATTGCTCAATATCGATGTCAAACTCATAGGTGCGAGTTTGGCGCTGCTCATCTCCAGATGGCCCAGAAACCAAGGAATAACCGGTCACAAAGACATGGCCGGTTTCATACTCATATTCCACTTGTCTGGGTTGGAATTTGAGCGTGACCCGGTCTTCGCGGATTTGTCTTGCCTGAATCTCCAGTGCATCGACCACTTGCTGGTACACCGCTGGAGAAAGTAGCGGCTCAATGGCAACCCGGATGAAAGACACATTACCTGGCGTCACGTTACCCATAAGCTCAGCCAGGTAGAGTCCCCAGGATTCAAGGTAAGGTTGAGTAGCTTGGTTTCGTGACACTTCAGCCGGTTCAGACAAGGTTGGCGGTTGAATGGCTACCACGGTATTGCGAGAAAATGCCGCTACCGCAAGTAGCAAGTTAGATAGCACCAGCACCGCAATCAGGAACCGTTGCCATCGGTTCTCTAATTGCGTGCCTTGCCATGATTTTAAAAACACGTCGAACTTCACGGCAGATAGCTCCTGATAAATGGGTTAGGGATCGTCTTGGCTTTGGTTGGCAACAGTCCGGCCCAGTAGATGGCGTGAAGAATAAAACCATCCGGGCGACCATCACGAAAACGCCGATAGAGCTTGGTTGTTACCAACCCCAATAGGCATAAAACCAAGGCATTACCGGTAAAAATGCCGATCACTAGCCCCAACAGAATGGGAGCCATCTCATCGGCACTCCAAAGCAGGAAGTGCGGCGGGTCATCGATATAGGATGGAATACTCACAGGTTCCATAGTCACTCCTCGTTGTTTGAATTGAGAAGTGAAGAATGCCTTGAGATTGGCAGGTTCAGTGGTCAGCTAGATGCCGAATTCTTGAAGGTTTTGAGGGTTCTACTCAAACAATACTAACAATTGATCTTTTTGATGCGGTTGATATGATGGGGATATTGGTCGTGTCGAGACCAGCTGCCCACTTTAGCAAACCCGGACGGGACGACATGCATATCAAATTTATATTTGCTTAGGTTTTTTCTGCGACCTCGGCAGTGGGCACCGTATTCGCTAATAGGAGAAACTCAATGCAAATTACTAAAATCATTTCCTCTGCCTCGGTTGAACGTTTAAAGCAAAAAGCACGAAAGCTTAAACGTGAAAAATCCATTCCACACACTCAAGCACTCGATGAAATTGCAATCTCTGTTGGCTTTAATCATTGGCATCAGGTTGTACAAGCCAATGACGTACTGAAGCCATCAGAGGTGGCGTTATCTTCTGGATGTGTCATGGCTTTTGATGTCAAAGATGGTATGGAAGCCGATACCAGTGATGGGGTTTTAATTGAAGACCACTTCTTGGAGATGCTCACTGAAAAGCAGCTGTTTGAAATTTATGCCAATTCCCCTGATGAAGACGACGTACAAAATAGGCCGCTAAAAGAAACGCTATCGGATTCAGAGCTTCATGAGTATTTTCGAGATTATTGCTCATTCATGTACTTTCGTCTTGCCGAGCCTCATGCAAACAAACCGTTAAAAGAAGTATTGGCTCTTATACGACAGTACTCTTTTTGGATGCCTCAATATATTTGGCTTCAAGGCCACCTTATTGATACTTATCATTTGCCAGCGGAAGACGAGAACGGCAATACCGTAGGCGTCAGGTTTTAGCTCTACAAGATGAGGCCTAACTGGCCTCATATCTTCTTCTGCAAGTGACTTAACGCCAACCCCGCCATTAATGCTAAACCGATGATCAGCGACGGTAGCACCACCGGTGGAATGGCCAGCGGGGCGAACAATCCCATAAACAGCAAAATGACGCCTGAGCCCAAGATGATCATGCTGTAGCGGTGAATGATAGGGCTCGAAAAATCAAAGGTTGTCTTCTTAATCTTCCAGGTCATCAAGCCGTCCCACAGCGCCGGTAACATGAGAATAAGCGCAAAGGGCAACCAGACCATCAGCAAAGCAAATCGAGTGAACACTTGGTACAACACATCAAAAAATGCCTGAATACGATCTTCCACCCAAACAAACCAAAAGCCTCCCATGTTCTCCATCCCTTTAGAGCGCAGTCGCTGCTCTTCAGTGGGGATTAGAAAATCTCGCACAGATTGCTCCATCTGCGTATCCACAATCCATGACTGATACCAGCGATGGCTAGTTTGACCAATCCAATAGCTTGTTTGTGCGCCCAATTGATTTTGGATCATCTGCTTCTCTTTACTAATAACCCGGCCAGTCCAATCACCGGGCACTAACACGCCAATGGCAATAATCTCCAGCATCAGCGCCAGGCAAAGTAGCCAAACCGACTTATGCTTGCTCATGCCAAACATCCTCTTCTACTCGCGCCAACATGGCTGCAACGGTTGGCGTCATAATCCGGGCTTTAATCACTTGTTGAAGCCGCTTTGTCGTCGTATGGCCACTGACATAACGCACGTCGATGCGTCCTTCAGCCAAATACGCCATCCGATTTGGACGATTACGAATCCAGGAGTAGAAATACACACCATCCACGGCGGCCCACTCGAAATGGTCAGGATCACGCAAGCGAATCCCCGTTAAAGCACTAGCGGCAGTCCAGGTCAGTGCCTCAATGAAATGCCACAGGCGTACACTGTCATCATCACAACTAACTTCTTCATAACTGCCCAAGCCATTACACAGACACAAATCAAAGATGGCATGGCCATCTAACGTGAACGCATCTGTTAAATAGTCCGCCAAACAGTGCACTGAGGCCAAAGCATGAGGCCAGTCGGTTTCAAGCAGTCTTAAGGTTTCCTTGAACTGGGGGTTATGTTGCTGCCATTGAACGAGCATTTCTTTACTGGTAAGTGTTGTCATTTTCAGACAGACAGAATGATGCATACAGACTCCTTATGCTGCCTGTGTAGAGCTGGTTAAAATAGGAATACGGCCTTTGATCACGCGGCCACCTGAAAGCTTGGCGATGTACTCCAGGTTGGGAAGCTGGCCTAATAACTGCGGTGGAAACATATCGCCTTCTTCCTCCATCAAGCGTTCGCCATGATTGCCGGTAAACAACGCGGGGCTGTCCGAGTTGGACGACATACCTTGAGTTTGCATGATGTACTGCAACCGAGTCTTAGGCAGATTGTCGGTAATGTACTGCTGCGTTTCGGCATCCATCACCCTAAGAGCTATCAGGTTGTTGATGTTACCTAACACCTGGCGAGCTTTAGCTTCACTGCCTGTACGAGCTGAAAAATCAGCAAAGGTCTGAGTAGCAATCACACAACGCATTTTTGCGCCACGGCCTTTGTTGAGCAGTTGAATGAAGGGATCGTTGACGACTTCAGCCGCCTCATCGATGAAGATATTTACGGGACGATTTTCAACACCATAGTTATAGCGGTCACCGGCCACTGCGGTGAGATCGGATAAAAGCAACGAACCAATGGCGCTACCAACCATTGCGTCGGTCAATGAATCCAATCCGATATAGGCCACTTGGGCATTGTTGATAATACGGCCAGAATCCGTAATTAACCGGCTGTCATTCACATCGTTTGCAATCGGTGATAGCAATGGACCTAGTTCACTTGATGTGAGCATATTGAGCACCGGCATCAATGAGGCCACCATCTTTGAATAGTGGGTTCTGTCATGCTCAAACATACTCAATAGCCCCTCTAAATCAGTATTGGCGGCAACGGGCTGAATGCGTTCGTAGTAGAAAAGCAGCATCGCCATAGCTTGTTTAGCCAAGGTATTGGCCTTTTCGGTAAAGCGCTTGATCTCCACACTAAAATTGGGATACACCTGCTCCCCCCAGGCTGTGACGGCTTTTACTACCAAGCCTTCTGGGCCACCTTCCAAAAAACGCCTCAGTGTTTTCAGATCAGGACGTTGTGACGTAAGCAACAAACCTTGCACGATGTTATTCAGTGCCATTTGGCCAAAGGCTTTAAATGGATCAGCACCGGTTTCGGATGGGATTAAGGCCGCAATTCGGCTGGCAATTTCAGTGCCCCGGTTAAAGTTTCTCAGGGGATTAAGACGTACTGAATGCTCTGGAAAACCCGGATGAAAATACACAAAGCGCTCAGGACTACCGGCGGCAATACAGGCTCGCTGTGCATTATCCTTAAGTTCTTTGTCTCCCTTGGGGTCAATAATTATCACGGCTTCATTGCGCAAAATGGCCTGAGTGATCATCGCATCAAAGCATCGGGTTTTTCCGGCACCGGTCGTACCAACTATTAAGGTATGCCCCTCAGTGTGACCAACTGGCTGGTACACATCTTCTTCTTTGGGCTCGACACCATGAATCCAGGTCGAACCCATTTGCTTGCCGTGACCTTGGTTAAGCAAGGTTTGCTTATCCCGCTTTAAGATTTCATAAGCACGTTGAGCATGGCGTTGGTCCCACTCAAAGCCATAACCTAACCACAATTCATCAGGATGTTTTGCCATTACCTTTTGCAAATGCGACAGCGCCATAAATGCCAATGGTTTGCCTTTTAGCCCCTTCTGCAACTTATAAAGACGGTAAGCCTCAGGCAGGCGATACAACGCCATGCCCGAGGAAATCCCTGTCATCCACCAAAATGGTTCGGGCGGTAACTCTGTCAGCATTTCTGCGGCAATCGCCCCAGTGGCCCCAACCAGCCAACCTGCTGCTGCCATGGCCTCATAGTTCGTGCGCCAGGGCATTTCGTATGCGTTTTCTTTCATTCATGCTCCGCAAAATAACCGTTTGCAATCCACTTAAGTTCAAATGGATTAACGTTTAGCGTGAGCGGTAAACAGAACCGTTTCCCCCTCATCAAACTGGCATTCGTCACTGGCCGAGATCCCCCGAAGCAGCTGTCCGGCTGGAATGCCATGCGCATTGGCGACTTGGCGTAAGGTTTGAATCGTGACGCGAATACCATCGGCACTATGATCCACGTCTGGGTAATCACCATCGGTCAGTAAGATGGGCAAATCTTTCACAAAATTAACCATCTGTTGGCGCTGCACGTATTTGGGGTCTGTACTCGATTTCGCATTGGGCGCAATCGGCTTTTGCTTTCGCTCCGCTCTTGTGGCGGGCTCTTTTGCTTGGGCATTAGTTGTCTTAGTTCGACTCGGACGCTGTAAAGCCTCTTCGTTCTGAATTGCTGCCGCCGGTTCTGTGCCTTGTTTGGAGATGTCTATCAGTGCAATTAGCCTTTTAGAAATCGATACCTTCAGAAGTAACCCTTGCTCCTGAACGCCATCATTCGTAGTCACAGTTCTGGCCTTACGTGTCGGGTTTGCGGGATCTAGTTCAAGCCAATCTAATTGACTGAGTTCAGCAAGCAGTTTTCGGGGAGCACACCAAGGCCTTACGGCATCGGGATAGCGGATCAAGATCTGTTCACCAACCATAACCAACGCACTGCTGGCCTCTGGGAGCCACGCCAAAGATTCAGGGAGATTCAATGCTTCTGTATCGTACTGGTTTACGTTATTTGAGATAGCGCCATCATATGAATTGTTAGGCTTTTCACATCCATCACCTGGAGCATTTTCAGTTGCCTGGGGGTTATTAACATCACTGGCAAGACGAAGTTCATCATCTTGTTCGGACGAGTTTGTCGATGGTGACTCAGTCGATTTTCTATGTTCGATTGATGATGACGCTTCAGGCAAGTCTGAATGCTCACTGGAGCGACTCTGTGGCTCTGCTTGTGTTTGCCGTGTTGCTTCCCACTCAGATTTGCTAAACAGTCTCACACTACTTGGTACATTCGAGCTGAACAATAAATCGGCCTCAGATATATGCAGCATGGGTAACCAGATGGGCTTGTCGTCTTTGATCAGCACTTCAGGGGCAAGGCTTTCATATCGCTCATTCGAGGCGGATTTAGTGGCCAATCCTCGCTCAATAAGGATGTCCGCAAGGGTATCGGGATCTCTTGGAATGCCAGGTATCTTGTCTTTGGCCAACAGCTCAATGATGTCCTTAGCCGCGCTTTTCCAAACCAGGTAAAGATGGGTTGATTGATTCGATTTTCGTAACCAGACTCTGGCGTCTCGCTGATTGACCAGCCACTGGGAACTGGCAAGTAATCGCCTCATGGCATCAAGTAGATAGCGTTCGACTGGGACACCAAGGGCATTGTCGTCAACGGAAATTCGTTGAGCTTTCAGGTCTCGCTGGACACTGGTTTGGTCAGCTTCAATGACCAATTTAGACAGGACATGCTCGAGATCAGTATTGCCAATTGCCTCCAGCATGGCTTGCAAAATCTCAGGGCCCGGCTGGGTTAACCAGGCGAGCAACTCAGGTGTCATCACCCGGTTTAAAACCAGAATTGAAAATTGCTCGTGCCGCTTGCACCGTCCGTCGCGCCAACGAATGAAATAGCGTTCAATGCTGTTATTAGTGGTCCACTGGGATAAGGTTTCTAAAAAAGGGTTCCACTGATAGCGTCCATCTTCGTCTGTGATGGACAAATCTGAAACAGGCTTACCAATATCATGGAACAAACCGCCAAGAGCCGCCGCGACACGCCACCTTGGCTCTAGCTCTTTTTTCTCAACCGGTGTGCCACTGGCAACAAAGATGATCCCTTCAGCTGCTTGTGCCGCCCAGAAAGCAACTTCCAACGAATGACGTAATAAACCACCAGCACCACTGTGATGATGATGCTCAGATGCTGGCAGCAAGTGGACATAAGCAGCCAGATGATCAATACAGGGCTGAATTAACCTTTGAAAATCACGCTGGTTGAAGCCAAGTACCTGGCGCAGTTTGGCAATTAGCTCGTCTTGTGTGGACTGCAAATCCTCGGGTGACGCAGCAGGCAACCCCTTCAGAAATGGCGGATAGCGTGGAATGTCTGCATCCAGTTGAGATGACAGTTCTGGTAGTGCTTTGGTTTGAAAAAATAGGTTTTTGAACATAGTGAACCTCCGACACGATAGTGTGAAGGTTCAACTCTGAGCTTGATGGCTAGATAGATTGATAATTCATGTAGAAGAATAACATACGAGCTAATTTCACGGTTTCAAAAAGGTGCGGAACCTGATTCTTAGTGATTAATACCAAAATAGTGCTTTACACGAATCCATATTTCTCACGACGCTGATTGAATGCACTTTTCCCGCCCTCTAATATATCTGCGGCTAAAGCCTGAACATTGGGAACATCGATCGCACCTTGTTGTTCTGGAAGAATTAGCCCTTTATTATCTTCTACGCTCAAAACGCCAATCCATTCAGCATCACCGAAAACCGGAATATTGGCATTATGTGTTGCAAATAGAAACTGACGACTCAGTTTAGCCCTACGTAGTTCTGCGACTATCCTCTCAGCTATAAATGCGTTATCCAAATTATCTTCAGGTTGATCAAGGATTAATGGGTCTTGATTATCTAACAGCAATAAGTGCAAAACAGCAGTGCACTGCTGTCCCGTCGATAATTCATCAATTGACCTAAATACAGCTTCTCGTTCTCCATGAGTCACATTTAACTCAATCGCCATGGTATCCGGTAACTGCAATTCTTCCAGTTCCATTAGTTTTACTTCTGAAAGACGAATTAAAGCTGAAACAACAGTGCCTGATATGCCAAACTTTCGTCCTAGCTCCGACTCTCCTTGACGGATAGTCGAGGCTAAACTGCTTGGAGAGAAGTTACCTTCTAATACCCAGGCGAGACGTTTAGGCCCAACCCCCTCTAAATTGCACCCAGTCAGAAAATTCACAAGTTCTTGGCGGCCACCTTCTGGCTGTAGGGTGAGCCGTACCTTCTGCTCCAGTTTTCTTGTTAACCTTTTAACAGATTTAGTAATACTACTCGCACGCGCACTTGTATGTTGTTCTAACTCCAGAAGCAGCTTCTTTCGCGAGTTGTACAATTCGTCAATTTGTGTCTGGCGATCTTGCAAGGTGGTTTGTTTAGGGCGTATCTGCTCAATTTGTTTTAACAGAGTCTGATATTCAGCACCAATTTGTCGGCCAGTTTTACCCTGGCTTGCAGGTATATCCTTAAAAGCCAACTCAAGTTTTTGCTCTTCAAGTTGCTGCTTTTCTGATAAAGATTGCTTGACCGGTAACAATTGTTGATTTGCATTTAAAGTTAGCTGTTCTAACTGTATTAATGTCTGCTGAACGCCCGTTTTCAGGGCATTCAAAACTTCACGCTGCTGCTTCAAGAGCTCAGCATGAGGTAAGCCATCCAAATTGGTATCACTTAAATACAAAGTATCTGGCAAACTGTTTTTGAGCGCATCGATAGCCAGTTGGACGCTTGCAACATCCTCACCAATCTGATCATTCAACTGTTTTTCTTTTTCAAGTTTAGGAATAAGCTCCAGCTTTTCATCAATACCTAATGCTTGATACTGTTTTGCCTGATCCAATAACTTAGGTAAGCGCTCGATCTCTGCTTCAATGTCATCTTTCTGACCTAGGACTCGCTTGATGGATTCTCGATTATCTTTTAACTTTGCTAAAACGTCAGCGATATCTGCATCAAACTTCTCATGTTCGCCCTCAAGAAAACGTTCGATGAGCTGATTACGACTTTGTTCATCTCGTGTCATTTCATAGATTTCGTTTTGCCCGTAAAGCTCTATACCAGGCAAAATATCCGTTGGAAGATAGGGGGATATATTTCCATGGGAGTCAACCACTACCGGATCACTACCGTGTTTTCGGCTTACTTTGAATCTGCGACCGTGCATAACTGATGAACGCAACGTAATTTCAACTAAACCTCGTTCTTTCCCAAGGTTAGTATCAATGACACTTTTGTGCTGTTTGATTGCGTTAGGTGTTTTAGGTTCTAATCCGAAAGCATAGCGAATACATTCCAACAAGGTTGACTTACCAGTTCCACGACCACCAATCACAGCATTGAGATGGTCCGATAGTTCAATATCGACGCTATCCAGATAACCACCAACAAATCGAATACGCTCAATTGCCGAAGCATAGCTTTCTGGCTTATCTGAGTTCAAACGAACCCTCGAACCTGCATCTAAAAAGGCTTGCTTAAAGGAAGCAAAGCAAGGGTTGGTCATTTTAATCAAACAAGAAGCACCCGATGCTTTGATATCCTCTGGTTTTGCAACGTCTGAGGAGTTAATAGCAGCCATTTCGCGCTCGCGCTTATAGTTAGGATCTTTGTTGAGGAAGACCTTACGGTAGAAATCATTTTCTATTCCTTTAAGATCTTCAATCGACTTGTCGCCTGGTATCTGAGCTGCCATCAACCCTTCATGTTTCCATACATGGTTCATCTTTCGACTGAGCACACCATCATCATTTATGCAGTGTGCTGCAAAGATAAATCCACCTATCTCATTCACTTTATCAATCAGCTGAATTGCTGTGAGGTTGGTCGGCAATATACCATCCTCTGGATCAAGTAAATCTAGACGCCCCAAAATCCGTTCAAGTTCTTGCGAAGTTTTGTTTTCATCAAACAGACAAACAAAGTGAATTTTCTCACTTGACGCAATCTCAAAGCCGGGGAAAACAACAATCCCATTCTCAACAAAAAGATTGCGGATTTTATCAACACCATCTACTGAACCATGATCAGCTAATCCAATGACCTCTATGCCCGCTTCCAGTGATGCCGCAAGCAGATTTTGGTTATATTCATCTTCCGTGATGGTCTGCTGTTGCCCACGATATTTTATGTATCCTGCCGGATTTACCTGCAATGCACATTTAAAGAAACGAGCTTTGGTAAACATACCTGTAATTACTCCACAAAATGGCGCGTCAAACGACACCTAATCAATTAACCCCAAGCGCTTTAAACACGGCATCGACGGGGTCTGCATAAAAGCTGATCTGGAATTTTGAGAACAACTCAGCAGGAACCGTTGGAATATCTGAGGCTGAGGCCATTGGGAGCAAAATACGCTTTGCGCCACTGTCCATAGCTAACTGAAGACTGCCTGCAAGATCTTGAACAGGATTGACGACACCACCTAAAGTCATCTCTCCCAAAACAACCATCTGCTCTTGAATCGGTCGGTTCATCAGAATTGAACAGAACGCAATTAATGCAGCGAGCGATGACTTTGTACTTGGCCCCGTATTGTGGAGCTCAACAACATGGAGGTGATACTCATGATCAGAAAACTTCGCCGACGCACTGATTCTATTCAGGTTACCTTTGAAATAATCAAAGCCAACACGCACAGCTTCTTTCGCTGCGGTATTCGAACCAAGGCCAGACACTGAGTGTTTACCAGAACCAGCCATCATCTGGGTTTCATAGCGATATAACCCAAGCTGCCCAGTGCTTCCCTGAGTAACTAAGTGCACAACACCAGCGCGAGGTAAGCCTTCAGGAATTAGCTTGCTACCACCTTGTTCTGGTACATTGACGAAGAATTCTTCTAATGACTCATTATCGATGTAGCTAAAGTGCACATCAAAAAATTCCATTCCGCCAAGCTTTTTCAATTGCTCTTTGACTCTACGTCTAGTTTCCAGCGCATAGGTCAGGCAGGCTCTTACATCATCTTTTGTGTACTGTGCGTCGGGGTGTAGTAGCTTTAACAAGCCCGAAACCGTTCTGCGTACAGCAATGACATCACGCTGATTAAGGTTATTACCGAGTTTGAAGAACTTATCGATCGCATCCGCAAAACTTCTTTTGCGCATTTCACGCATGTATTCAGCAAGATAGTCTGTGATTAATCCGTAACTATTGGTGAAAAACTCAGGACGCATCTTCGGTATTTCCCATCCAGGAATATAGGAATGGAAACGGTCAAAAAAAGCAGTGTCAATCATGGCATCAGGAAAAGGTGCCAACAGATGACTGGTCTTCACCAGTGTCTCAACGCTTTGATTGATGTTACCGACGAATACCATGGAAGCCTTCGCTTCGATTGAATCACGGCCACGGGCAAAAGACCCTGACGCCATATAATCTTTCATTATTTGGACGCCGTCTTTGTCTTTAAAGTGAATACCCGCTACTTCATCAAAGGCGACAACATCCCACATTCCGACCAACCCAACTTGGCGCGAGCTCATGTTATAGAACAAGTTCGCCACCGTTGTTTGTCCACCCGAGATAAGCAATGAGTTTGGCGAGCACTCTTTGTAGACATGGCTTTTACCTGTCCCTCTTGGTCCGAGCTCACAAACGTTGTAGTTGTTTTCAACGAATGGGATCATGCGAGTAATAAGATGCCACTTCACCCGATGCTCTAAGTTGGTTGGCTCCATACCCACGGAACGAAGCAACACATCCATCCACTGATCGGTACTAAAATGTCTTCTGGTTGAAAACACCTCATCCATGTTCATGGACGGCATTTGTATCGGTTTTAAACTCATAATGGAGAAAGGTGATGTCTTCTGACCTTCCTCAAAGAAATACTGCACGGTAATAATGCACCAGATACCGCCAGTTAATAATTTTTCGTTGTCTTGTACAATTTTGGTCGGTACAAGGGCATCCTTGATCCCCAGGTTAGACAACGCAGCTTCATAGACGTCTTTTTTCTGATTAAGCTTAACGCTTACTTTGTCGATGATTTTAAACGTGCCGCGTTCACGGATAAGTGACTTCACTTTCTCCGCTTCATCAGGTCGGACATAGTTCTCAGCCAAGATTTTTTTCACATTCTCAAGGCCTTGCATTACAACTTCGTCGTCATCGGACGCACAATACATCCCTAGTAAATACTCCAGCACGTAAACAGGGACGTTAGCGCCTTCTTTCAATTGCTTTGTCAGATCTTTTCGAACGACACGGCCTTTAAAGTGCAGATTTAGCAACCCATCGAGATCTGAATTTTTCATGTCACGAATCTCCCTTTCAGACATGGAAATATCTGAGGGAATAACCTCACTAGGCGCTTCTGGTTCGACACCAGCCTCATCTACGTTCACTTGCATATTGGCAACATATATGTTCTGCGTAACATTTGCGGGAGTTTCATGCTCTGCACCAATCCACTCTCCGGATTGGCCTTGATGGTCAATCAAATCTTTGTCGTTGTTACCGTTCATATATATTTACCCTTAGAAAAAATCATCTTGGAATGCCAAATCAATGGTTACCGCGTATTGGCTATAACGCGTTCTCATTTCCGCATTCTCAAGAACTAACGTGTATTGAGCGTTCCTGTCGAACTGAGAGCCAATAAGCTTTAACCTAGCTTCGCGAGTACGCTCATCCATCACTTTACTCACGCTATCAAAGTTAATCGTTTCACGACTGGAGACTTCATTACCTTGTGCATCGACGATATAGACATCCAACAACCGTGCGACAAAACGCTCGCCTACAGGGTCTGTCTGAATAAATCTGACCTTGTCGATATTGTTTACTAATTTAATGGGCTGAGTGGCTGCTACAACACCTACCGGTTGTTTCTCATGTTTTGCTGCTTGTTCTTTTTGTAGCTCGCGCACATGCAGTACCGGTACACAGACTTCCTGTAGCATCGCTCCGCCGTGCACAAACTTGGCACCACCAACGAAGTGGAAGCGTTGAGCCGCTTTTGGAAGTAGGAACTCTGCCTGATATGAAGAGCCACTAGAGCCATGAGCCGTATCGTTTATTGAGCCTTTCCAACAGGCTTCATCTGAAGGCAAGTTATTACCAACGATATAACGTTTCTTGGCTTCTATCGCGCCAGCAGGTTTGGTTTTCAACGAGGTTTTGTCAGCCGCTGCAAGTGCTTTTTGTTGGAAGAGGAAGCCATGGTCAGCGGTGATCACAACTCGGCTGCCGTTTAGACGGTTGATGACCCGCCCAACGAGGTCTTTTAGCTCTTCAATGGCACTACGACAGGCTTCAAACGTTTTTTCTTCAGTTGCAGCCTTATCACCAATCGCATCAATGGTATCGTGATAGATATAAACGACTTCTACGTCTCGAACCTTGTCACGCCCCTCCTGGTTACTCCAGCTCATCAGTTCCTTAGAACTCACTGCCATACCACCTACCTTCTGTAGGATGGCGTTGCGGTTGTCTAAACCCTGTGAAGAAATACCATCCACATAAACAGCCGTGCCTTGCTCTGGCTGGTAACTGAGCGCCTTATGAGGCAATAATGCCGCCATCCCAAGTTGGGTATAACTCGGCAAAACGCCCAACTGCGTAGACACCTCAGCCTTAAATCGCTTCTCGTTGTTAATGATAGCGCCAAGCTCATTCGCAATTTCAAAACGCAGGGCATCAGAGATGATCACAAACACGCGTTTTGTCTGTTTCAGACTCAGTCGTGTGCGAACTTCTTTTTCATAGAAGTTATACTGGTGCGGTACGCCAGAAATCTGCCACTTTTCAAGTAATTTCTCATTGGCCAAGTGACGATCCCAGGCAAGGCCAAGCTCATATAAGTACCAGTTGGTATAAATGCTTTCGACTTCGTCGTCGAGCTGACGCAGTATGTCCGCACCTTTACTCAATACAGAGTGCACATGTTCATTGAACAAACGGTAAGCCTGGTCAAAGCGATAAATGTCTGTGGTATAGGCGTCGTACATTGCTTTCGCGTTATCAAAGTGGAACCCATCCACATAGCGATTTCGCAAGTGCATTAACTCTTCAGCGTTGCGGATAGCTTCATAAATTGCGAAATATTCTTTGCGTGATAATGTCCAATGGCTAGCAAGACGTCTTGATAAGACCGTATCAAACTGAACTCGGTCTAGCGCTTTACTGCTATCGAGCAAATCACGAACTAAACCACGGATTATGGCCTGCTCCACAGCTTCGAACGTTTCGCATTCGATAAGCTCAACCGGATGGTACTGGCCAGCACGAGTCGAAATTTCCAACTGTTGGCTAAGCACCTTAGAGATGCTTTCGTAGTAAACGGCGAAAGACCGGCTGTCGCGCCAGCTCACCATAAACGCCAAGGCTGTCGCCCGGCCTGATGCGCTTTTTAGAACATTGTTAAGCAACCAATCGCGTTCAACACCTTCAATTTGGCTCCAGAATTCAGTACAGAATAATTTCAACACGAAGTCTGAGAAGGTTGGCTCTTCGACTGTATAACCAAAACCCTCACTCAGATAGGCCCAGAGTGAGGTCTCAAGATCAAACTTACTTAGCTGGCTCCATAAAGGTTGGCCAAGGCTTTCATCTTCGATATAAGCCGCATACTCGCGTAGTAACCCAAGCAGAATGTCCGACAAAGACGCAGAATCAGCTTTTACAACCACTGCCATCATCTTCCTGTCTAACGACAGTTCGTCTTCGTTCTCAGTCACCCACTTTTTTAAACCGGCTATGCGCTGTTTATTGGCAAAAAAACTCTGGCGCTTACGAATGTACGTGCGAAGCGCCATTTTCGGAATACCCAGCTCATTAAGCAACATTGAGCTGTGATCAGCAAAAAACTGCTCGCTATACAAACGCACGTCCAGCAACCAATCGCGGTCAGGCTCTGGCTCAGCGCTTGGAAAATAGATAAGGAATTTAGCTTCACGCTCATCCACTTCAATACGTTTTTTCACTGCCAATACGGACTCATTGCCCATATTGAGGATAGTCAAATCATTTGGCAGAACTCTGGCAGTTATATCTGCCGCTTTATCACCTGATTCTTTTGCAAGCGATAAAGAATTAGCTAAATGCTCAAGCTCTTCAGTAAAGCTTTGCTCTGGGTCGTACCAAAACACAATGCGGCTTTGTTCAAATTTGGCAGCAACGCCTTGTGCCAGTTCACTAATCTGCATTAGTTAACCTCCGGGGCCGAACCGGTAATGGCCTTAACATCAGCCAACAGATCACCAAACTTGCCGTAATTCACTTTCACGCCATCATCCAAATCCAGTGAAATACGCATATCAGCGTAGTGTTTTAGCTTGTCATCAAACTCGCGTAGTTCAACCTGTTTCTTGATTAAGGCATCCAACTCTTTCTTGAAGCGGTTCGCTTCACTGGTCGAGTCTGCCGTTTCAATCTGCTTCTCAAGCTGCTCTGCATAAGCATCGTATTTGCCGAGTAACGGGGTGACATACTCGGTACGCATACGAGAAAGCGTACCCTCGTTGTAACGGTGCAGGTAAACCAGGCACTCAAAAGCCTTCTGTTTACCTGAGCTAAACAGCCAATAAATAGGGCGTTTTTTGTAAGTCTTCAGGTGGTCTTTATAGAACTGAGTCGATAAATAACGGCGAATCGTCTCCAACGCTGATTCAGATTTTTTCGGTTTAATGGCGTTTAGGCATAGTGTTTCGGCAACGAAATCCAAGTTTTCTTGCAGATGTTCTTCACCCCATACGACTTGAACAAACTCACGAAAACGGTTGGTGGCATCATCTTTGAACCATTCTTGGTCAGTTAGTGGAATAATGCCGTCTTCGTCGGCAGCGAAAGATTGGTAAACACCTTCGGCAACGAGTTTATCAAAGCCTTCGTTGCCTGAGTGGGCATAAACTAAGCCTTCACGATCGAGAGAGTAACGTCCTAACATGCAGCCAATTGAGTAGCTAATAAATTGAACAATCCGTTCACTCTTCATCTTTGAGTTATCAGTAGTACCAAACCTGTATAAAGGATTGCTATTTAATGTAATTTGCTCTGCATTTATTGAAGAATCTAAAATTGATCTTAAATTATACACATCAATTATTACTTCATTAATTTTCATTTCTAATGACATAGCATCAGAAATTTGATTGCTCTCAAATTTTTCAACCTGCATCACTGAATCAGATATTCTATATAATGAATATCGTTGGCACGCTGTAATCAAGGAGTCCCTTTTGAAATCCCAAGAAACTTCAGATGAGTCCCAATCGTTTTTAGAAATTTCTATGAGACATCTTACCGCAGGAATAAAGTCGCTATATCTCTTTATACTATCATGTAAAAATGGGAGCTTTTTAAAATCTCCAATTTGAAAACTTAATGTTGGATTTAAAAGCTTAGTGAACACCTCTACAGCTTTAGAGTTAAGAAACCCCAAAGCTATATCAACAGACTCATTGTCAAAAAATGCAGAAGGGCCTTTAGCGTCAAATAAAAAATTAGACGGGAAAAATCTAAATGAAGAATAGGCTGAAGTTATATCCGACCAAGTTAAGCCTGGCCTAAAATAATTATGCTCACCACGAATACAGCTGTTTTCACGAGACTTTATGTCTAAGCCATCACTTTCCCAATTCACAACATAATAATTATTCCCATACCATTTTCGGTATTCACCGCCTTTATTATATGGAAACCATTTATAAAAAAACTTGCTAAAATCAATTTCATGCCAGTTCCTGACAAATAAATCATTATCACCAGTCTGAATTCCATTTGAGGACTCAGACACGTCGCCAATTAATGTCCCACAAAAGGAATCTCTAACTGTTTGGCTTACCCAATATGCTAAAGGACTCCCAGGAATCTTTTTGAAATCATCTGATGCAGCTACCGACAATCGTTCATTCTTCACAGGAAACTCATAGGGCACACCATATTCATTTATATCTTCATTATCAGCATATGAGAAAAATCCTTTATAACCGCTCAATTGAATATTCCGGAAAATGGTCGCATTCGTACCAAATGCAATTTTCATAACTCCATTCCCCATATGCACCATGTTTTCAATAGTTTTATGTCTTAATATAAAGTCCCTCATTTGTTCATAACTAGATAAGAACATCCAGCTTTGCATTGTTACCATTGAATTAAGACCTGCTTTTTTCAGCCAGCCAAATCCTCGTTCGATAAAAATGGCAAACAAGTCTGATTTACTATTTGGGTATTGTTTCTTAGCAAACTCTTTCAAATCTGCATTCATTCCTTTTGCTCCCATATAGGGAGGATTAGCAATCACAGCATCGTAACGAATAGATAAAACCAAAGCCTGATGCACAATTTCAATCAATTGCTTTGCTGCTGGCTTTTGCATTGAGTCGCCTGACTCTTGAAGCTCGACAAGCGTGTTCATCAACTCTTTTAGCTGGTCATGCTCATCGCTTGGAACATCAATCAAAGAACCAAAGGTCTTAGCTTGAGAAAATCTTGCCAATGTTCGCGTCAGCAGTTGGTAGCGGTTGTCTGCATTGAACGAGCTTAAATCTTGCTCATCATCTGAGAACAAGCCTTGTGATGTGCCGCTTTGCCAACTTCCCGATAGATTGAGTGCTTTCCATAAGGTCGGCAGGTCAATATGGTTACTTTCCTGCAATGACAGTACATTGAGTCGCACATTACGGGTAAAAATACGCTTATCGTCATCTCTCGCCATCATCATCAACGCAAAGCCAGATAACTGTGCTGCACGATCATCTATGTCTAGGCCGTAGAGGTTATTCTCCAAAATCATCTTTGGAATATCACGAGAGCGGAAACCTCGTTCTTCGTAGATGGCTTTTAGTACGTTGTAAGCTTCAATCAGTATGTGGCCCGAGCCACAAGCGGGATCGAGTACTTTGATGGTTTCAGGCTCAATCGATTCTGGCGTAATAGCCTTTAGCTGTTGGTTAACTTCGTCAGATTGTTCAGCAGGCTCAATGTAGTATTCCATCTGGCTTTTAATGGCAGAGTCTGGGTAGGTTTGCAGCCATTGACGACCGACTGAGTTTTGTACCAGGTACTTTACAATCCAGTTAGGTGTAAATAGCTGAGTAGCGGCAGGAATGTCTTCACTTTTGACTACTTTTCCGATGACCTGATCTTTCTTTTCAGAAATGTAGAATTGGTAAAGCCAGCCAATCACTTCGACTTGTTGCCAGTCTTCTTCAGGAATGCCGTCTACCAACCCACGCAGAATTGAGTCGGTACGCATTAGGTTGTCTGGTAGCAGAAGTTCTGTTTCATCGTCCAATGCGTCAAATAAGAAAGGCATCGCTTCATGAAGCTTATGGCACTGGCCCAACAGCAGTTCACGATACAGCTCTTCGTCTTTGTTGCCCGCAAGCTTGAGTTCGATAATGCGAGCTCTATCTAACCCGAGTTCATCCGCAGCATCTTGCGCATGGTCGATAATTTCAAAGCCTTTAGGGTTGTCTGGGTGCGACAAAACACGGAAACCGTGGCCTAGATAGTCATGGATTTCCATATAGCGAATAGCACACAGACGGTTGAACCAGGTATAAGCTACTTGTTCAATAAGTTGTGCATACCCCAGCTTCTGGCTTCTGGCCACTATGCGTTTTCTGGGCTCCGCCAGTTTACCGTCAAAACTGTTACCGGCGATTTGAAGCACAGAACCTTGTAGATTCGCTTCTGCAATTTGTAGCTCGCCCTTTTTATTCGCGGTGATACCAAAGGTATTTAATCGTTTAGCTACCGCATCCATAAATTCGCGGCGCGCTTTTGGTGCGTATTTTTTAATGTTGTTCGTATTCATATGATCTTGCGCCTCTTATTCTGTCTCTACGCTGCTTGCGGGTTGTAATGCGGTTCTTCTCGCTGGATGGCCGGTAACAGGTATTCCTGCTCAGCAACCTTGTCGAGTAATGATCTTATTGTTCCACCCGCTTGATACATAGCTATCCGTTGCCTCTTACTTAATTCTTACTCGGTCGCCAGCTTTGACCGCAGCAATCAGCTGCTCTCTTAAAGCGGCAAGATAGGCATCAACTTCGGCTTCACTTTCAATGAATCCGGTTGTTACTGACTTAGCCATGGCATCGGTTGAGTTAATCGTTACGGTACGTTTTGCAACCGGCTGTGGCTGCACTGGTTCAGAGACTGGCTCAGGTGCTGGAGCTGCTTTACCGGCTTTCGCTGCTTCCTCTTCGCGTGTCTGCTGTTCGAGTTCACGACGTCTTTGCTCAGCTTCAGCTTTTTTGCGTTGATCTTCGATAAAGCCATTCAGCAACTCATAAGCTTCGTCCTCGTAACCTTCCGCTTCAGTTTGCTCACTGATAATTTGTGGTATTGAAGAGGTTGCTTCAATGCGCTGTCTGCACATTTGTAACGGGCGCAGTGCTTGGTTCTGTAATTCAGACGGTGCATGAGCTTCAGCTAGCGCTTCTTTTACACGTCCGATGCGCAGATCAACACGCTCTAAGGCATGAGTGCGTTTTTCTTCAACCAATGTTGAGTTAATTTTTGCCACCTGCTCGATAAGCGGATTAATGTGGCGCAGCTGCTCATACGGCGAGGGCATATTGTAAATGCGTTCTAATTCAGTGAGCGCTTTTAATGCTTCACTGTCTTTTTCTAACGCAGGTCTATTGGCCTTAAACTTCTCGTTCAATGCGCCAGCAAGGGCTTGCCACGTTTGAAATTGGCTATTGTAGAAGTCATCAAGATCCTCAAAATCCTCAGCAAACTCTTCAAGGGCATCAGCGTCTTCTAAGAATCGGGTGATAAGAGCGAAGCTTGAAGTTTGCTCAAGAATACCCGCGACCAATGCAAGACCCTCGTCAATTTGAGATTTACCTGGGAAATGGCCTGTCTGTGACTTGGTTCTGAATGATTTAAGCTTTTCATTCCAAGCCAGTAATTCATCGCGCACTAATTCGTAGAGCTCCTTCTCACCAGATCCGGTAAAAGTTTTAGAAAAGATCTCTTTAACAAGACCAGCAGCCTTTTTAATTTGGCGCTCGTCATGTTGCCTGATTTTATGTACACGGATCTCGCCGCGTTTACGCACGCTGGTAAACGGCTCGTAAGCTTTTTTCAACGCCAGATCTGTGCCTTGGGTACTAAAAGATAACTTTCCAGCCAAGCCCAGCCTTGCGGTGAGCAATAAGATTTCATTGTCTGGCCAGCCATACGGGCGCTTGCCGAAGTGGGCAACGATGTCACGTAAGTAAACAGGCTCATTACGCTCGACTTTTAGCGTTACGTACTGCTCAACCTCACGCGTAGCTTCTGGGTTACATTCATCCGCTTGAAGATCCAGTCCAATCTGAGCAATATCATCAGCAACAAGAACGGCCTGTAGCTCACGCAAAACTTCACCAGGCGTTGCCTTGAGCATGTTCAATTTAGCGAAGGTATTTTCGATAACGTATTTGTATGCTTCTTCGACGATGGCACTTGGCGTTGCTGATTTCTTCGGCAGTTTTGTGCCGATCGCGTAAACGTCAGCCTCGGCAAACAAAGCTTCAAAATCCGTTCTTAAGCGTTTTTCACGCTCCATATTTTCCATCTGCTTTTCGCGGAGAAGGTGTTCTTGCTCTGGTCGCTGTCCTGAATTTTGTTTTAAGAATCGGTCAGTTTTTATAAAGGTTGTCAGCTCATCCCAAAGACGCTTATGTTCGCCCAGCTTGACGAGCACGCACCCATCAGCCTCAAGCGTATGATTGAGGCACGCTTGATCGTGGGCGTAATTTTCAAAGTGCGAATCCAAAGGTGAAATGACTTTAATGACTAGGTCTTCCAGTGTGGTGCCATCTTTTGGATGACCATTGCAAAAACGGCTCACCGCAAAGTCTTGCTTATTAATCGGGTAACGATAGGCACGATTACCTTTCAAAATACCGTCAAATACGATGGCTGAAAGCTTGTTCGAGACCTCTGACATTTCAACGTCAGTGTGACGGATCTCGTTTTCGATCTCTTTTTCTTCGTTGGTCAGGAAGATAAACTCATCACCATTACGCGCAATCAGCAATTGGCGTTCAAGACGATTCAAGCTCTCTTCAATTTGTTTACGCAGCGCAATTTTATCGGCATCGATTCGATCAATTGACAGCGTCACAAGGTTGTCTAGTGTGCTTTTGACAACGTCCACATAACGGATCAAGAAAAGCGTTTTTAGGATCTTGCCATCAAAATCCGTTAAGGAATCCAACTCACAGGCTTGGTCAATCGTTCGCTTAACCGCTGGCTCCAAAAAGCTTTCAATCGGTGCGTAGAAACTGTAAAACGGGATTAACACATCAAGGCCAGAGTCCTTCATTTGTTTTGCAGCTGATTGGAAAGCATCAAGTAATGAACGCTCACCCATGGCTAAGTGCTTACCCGTCGCGCCTTTTGTTCGAATTGACTCAAACACTTTTTGAACCAGCGTGTAGTGGTAAGGCACAAACGGATAGTTGTCCACGAAAGACGGAGCGTCGGTGTAGCCCTTTAGAGACGCGGTTGTCGTTTTATCAAATGTCAGCTGGTTACGAAGAATGTCGCCCTTTTCAGCAAAGACATCGATGAGGTATGTACGAGCTTCTTCCGTTTTGGACAACAATCGCTTTTGAATAACTTCCGAGGTATTCGAGCTCGACAGCTGTAAGCGGGTACTAAAACGCCCTTGAATTTTAGAGAAGTCCTCGCCATCGCGCTTATCCATACCACCAATGGCAGCATCAATGTCTGCCTGAGAGGTAACAACGATCCAAGCTCTGCCACCACAATATGTGCCAAGATCTTCAGTAATGGTCTGAAGCTTCAACATCATTTGTGTGTTCTTACCGATAAACTGACCGACTTCATCGACTAAGAAAAGAAGGTTACGATCCCCAGTGCGATCTAAGTATTCATTAACCCACTTACAGAAGTTTCGGATATCTAGCGGGAAATTGTTTTCAACCTGCTCAACCCACGCTTTGGCAGACTCTAATGATTGCTCACTGGCATGAGCGAGTGCTTCTGAAAGTTCGTCTCGATAGAAGTCATAGGCGTCACGCTCCTTTTCCCAAGTTGATTGAGTCAACTCAGCAAATTTGTCCTTGAAAGATGCGTATTGATTACGTTTATCAAGCTCGCGTTCTAAGTGCGCAATATGAGGAAAGTCAGCGCAGTATCCTACACGCTCATTAAAGACTTTGAGGAAAACCTTAAGAATGGCATTTTCTCGGTCGTCCGTATTGGCTCGCGAATCGATGTTAAAAAGAATAACATCAGTGTCTTTGGTAACCGCTTTTTGGATGTCCGCCAACAGCATGGCGTCGTTGATTTTGTCTTTGAAAAACTCAAACGCTTGTCGGCCTTGGCCATCTTTTTCAACAGATTTATTCTCAAGCAAATAAGATAAAATTTTCAGGAAGTGCGATTTACCCGAGCCAAAGAAGCCAGAAATCCACACACCAATTTTACCTGACATATCACCGTGGCTTTGCGTCACAGATGGGACGTAAGCCTCAAAAAATGCACGAAAGTGTCTATCTAACTCTCGGGTAACAACATACTCATCAAGCTCGACATACACACTGTCATTGTCTTTTTGTTCCGCTTTAACAACGCCATTAATGTCACGCGTCAACTTCTTGGAAAAAATCTGTTCAATTTTCATTCGGGAGGCTCCCTGCTCTTAAATTTTTTTACCGTCTTCAGGCACAAGTTTGAAGGCGCGATAGTAGTTTTTAGATTCGATCATGCCAAAAGGATGCAAATCCCTTCCGCTATATTCACCCGGATAGAAAAGCACTAATGGCGTGCTCCCCATCACGTCTTGCAGAGCACTAAGTAACTCATGTCCTCGGACAAGAGGCCACGCACTGCCTAAGCCTGACAGCAACACAAACTCAAGTTCTGATGGCTTATATTTGTCCGCGATATACCTTGCCACTTTCTCTTGGCTCAGAGGCCCGGCTAGTGTTTTTCGAAGACCATCAACACCGACTTGCAATTCACGCTGGCAAGCTCGGTCGAAAAGGCCTCGCTCCTCAAGCATATCTATCAAGACTTCAAAAATATTGAGATGGACAAAACGGTAACCACGCTTGTTGAGTTTTTCGTCAACGTGCTTAAGGTGCTCTCGTACAAGCAGTTCATACTTGGCTGGATAGTCAAATACCCAAAATCCAATTTCATTGCCCAAGCCATCGTTTTTCAAAAACTTAGGGCTTTCAATTCGTTCCTGTATAAGATCAAGCCTGGTCTGGAGAGCCTTCATATTGTGCACTCCATGACCTCAATCAAATCTTCCCGGCCCAGACGAACTAACCAGTCTTTAACTTCTGGCATTAGGTAAACAGGTTGTATTTTCTTTGTCCTGCTATCACTCAGGTAGCCACTATCAACCAATGCCTTAATTGCGTTGTTACCCATTTTTTTGACAGTTGAGTCAGAAAAACCGCCAAGTTCGGCATATGCCCGCACTCTCGTGTCATAAAACTCAGACCATGCATCAGCGGTTAAAGCGGGTTTATAGGTGCGACGAGCCTCGGCTAAGGTATGTCGCATAAAATCAGCGACAACCGGAGAATGAATGAGTAATGACATCATCAGCATTTGGACATAGGCACGTTCACTCGCGGCTAAAAGATCAGTCATAAACTCATCACCCAGGCCTTCAATACGCCAACGGATTGTTCTGGCATAACGAATAGCCGTCTGACCGGATTTTTTCTGAAGAACATTTTGCTCAACGATCAGCGACTTCCACTCATCTTCTGGAAGTTTTTTCAGTAGCGATTCTGCGATTATTCTAGATTCAGTTATCAATAAACTGCTTCCGATAAGATCGCCTAAATATTCTTTTATATTCATAAATTCATCTCACGATTCGCTATATCCAGGAGCGAGTGCAGCATTGTCAACGCCGTATAGTGCTTCTGGATTTTTAAGTGCTAAATGGAACTCTCGCCCATTGCTCTTGCTATTCTTTGAACAATCGATATTCCATAAACGCAGTAAATATCCAGCGAACGCAGCTCTTATCTCTACACGCAACCTATTGTTTTCCATTGCGTAGTCTATCAATACAGCTTCTGGATGTGCTAGTTTTGGATGAGGTATCAGCTCTAGTTCAACGATTCGGTTCCATTGCTTATCCCACTGAAGAGTCTCAACTTCGTCGTTAACCTCATCTTCTAACAACTCAACTTCACTTATTCTGGTTAACACAAAATCCCTAAATTCTCTATGCTTTCTATCGAATGCTCGGACATGCCATCTCAAGCCATTGTCAATCAAGGTATGAGGAACTATTTGCCTGCTCCCATGACCACTCGACAATGAGGTGTACTCAATATTAATCACCGCGCGTTTATGTATGGCTTCACTAACCGCCGCTACCACTTCCAATTTCGGCTTATTGAGATGAAATGGTGCTTCACAAGCCATAGGTGGCCTAACCTTGCCAAGAAAGCCATCACCGAACCCTTGGCTTATCGTCGCAAGCGTTCGAACAATGTCATAATCAAACAACGGCTGGAATGTGCTCGTCTTCAAGTGCACTCTGCGCTTTTCGTCATACATAACGTTGTTAGGAGCCAACGCTTTGTACCGCGCAAAATCTTGTGTTGCCACAGACGGCGCTACGCTAAAGCGCTCGGTTAAATAACTCCGCCCAGCTTCACCTTTAAATAACAAAGTGAAATCAATATGAGCGAGTCGTTCTCTCTGTGCTTGGCTAAGCTCTTCAAGTCCAGTGTTGTCTTGCACTGTCAACCTCTCAATCCATTTGGGACAAGCCCTAATCATCTAAAACTAGGAAGCCATCGATTGAATGCCATCAAGCAACCTACTGTTTTTCATTAGGTTTCATAGTATCAACAAGTCGTCTTGTTGGCTATAAAAATTGGCTTGATATTGTTCGAATGTTTCTTTTCTGGCCTTGATAGAAGCTCACGCTGGAATGCCAACTGACGCAATTCATTCTCTCGAACACGCCTAGCACTGATGAATCCCCTAATGATTTTGGTAAAAATCATTAAGTTAAGGTGGATACACATCTTGTCATATGATCAAATGGTTTCGCGAAAAATCAATAATCAGACAACAAGATGTGCGAACTCGATATTTTACACGACTCTCTTTACCAATTCTGCCCCGAATTACACTTAAAACGACTCAACAGCTTAACGTTGGCTTGCCACGCATTACTTGACTGTAAAACTCTCACTCTTACCGAACTTGGCCGTAACCTGCCAACCAAAGCGAGAACAAAACATAACATCAAACGAATCGACCGATTGTTAGGTAATCGTCACCTCCACAAAGAGCGACTCGCTGTATACCGTTGGCATGCTAGCTTTATCTGTTCGGGCAATACGATGCCCATTGTACTTGTTGACTGGTCTGATATTCGTGAGCAAAAACGACTTATGGTATTGCGAGCTTCAGTCGCACTACACGGTCGTTCTGTTACTCTTTATGAGAAAGCGTTCCCGCTTTCAGAGCAATGTTCAAAGAAAGCTCATGACCAATTTCTAGCCGACCTTGCGAGCATTCTACCGAGTAACACCACACCGCTCATTGTCAGTGATGCTGGCTTTAAAGTGCCATGGTATAAATCCGTTGAGAAGCTGGGTTGGTACTGGTTAAGTCGAGTAAGAGGAAAAGTACAATATGCAGACCTAGGAGCGGAAAACTGGAAACCTATCAGCAACTTACATGATATGTCATCTAGTCACTCAAAGACTTTAGGCTATAAGAGGCTGACTAAAAGCAATCCAATCTCATGCCAAATTCTATTGTATAAATCTCGCTCTAAAGGCCGAAAAAATCAGCGCTCGACACGGACTCATTGTCACCACCCGTCACCTAAAATCTACTCAGCGTCGGCAAAGGAGCCATGGGTTCTAGCAACTAACTTACCTGTTGAAATTCGAACACCCAAACAACTTGTTAATATCTATTCGAAGCGAATGCAGATTGAAGAAACCTTCCGAGACTTGAAAAGTCCTGCCTACGGACTAGGCCTACGCCATAGCCGAACGAGCAGCTCAGAGCGTTTTGATATCATGCTGCTAATCGCCCTGATGCTTCAACTAACATGTTGGCTTGCGGGCGTTCATGCTCAGAAACAAGGTTGGGACAAGCACTTCCAGGCTAACACAGTCAGAAATCGAAACGTACTCTCAACAGTTCGCTTAGGCATGGAAGTTTTGCGGCATTCTGGCTACACAATAACAAGGGAAGACT